>JACROI010000006.1 GCA_016214465.1 Candidatus Magasanikiibacteriota bacterium | reverse complement strand
GAAAAAGTGGAATGGCAGGTCGGCCGCACTGGAGCTTTGACGCCTGTGGCTACCATGAGGCCGGCCTTGATTGGCGGCACAACAGTAACTCACGCCACATTGCATAATTTGGATGAAATTGAACGATTGGGGCTTAAAATAAGTGACACGGTGATTGTGGCCAAGGCCGGGGATATTATTCCAAAAGTGCTGGAAGTTTTGCCGCGTCTGCGAACAGGCAAAGAAAAAATAATTCATCCGCCAAGCCAATGCCCGATTTGCGGAGCGGAAGTTATCAAAAAAAAATCGGGAGCAGGGGAGACGGTCGCGCTTTTTTGCTCCAATAAAAATTGCTTCGCACGCGAAAAGAAAAAAATAATTCATTTTGTTTCGCGCAAGGCCTTTGATATTGACGGTTTGGGAGAAAAAATTGTGGAACAACTGCTTAATGTCGGGCTGATTGCCACTCCGGCTGATATTTTCACATTAAAACAGGGTGATTTGGAGCCATTGGAAAGATTCGCGGAAAAATCTTCGTGGGAGAAAAAATTGTGGAACAACTGCTTAATGTCGGGCTGATTGCCACTCCGGCTGATATTTTCACATTAAAACAGGGTGATTTGGAGCCATTGGAAAGATTCGCGGAAAAATCTTCGGAAAATTTAATAAATTCAATTGAAAAAGCAAAAAATATTGTTTTGTCTAAATTTTTATACGGTTTGGGCATTATTCATGTTGGCGAGCAAACAGCGATTGATTTGGCCAATCATTTTGGCTCATTTGAAAAAATAAAAAACGCAAAGTTAGAAAAAATCAACGGTATTCCCAATATCGGCGATGTGGCGGCTAAAAGTATTTTTGATTGGTTTCACAATGAAAAAAATTTAAAATTGATTGATGGGCTGATAAAAAATGGAGTGAAAATTAAAAACCTGCCCAAAATGGCCGGGGCGGAAAAATTGAAAGGATTATCTTTTGTCTTTACTGGCGAGCTAGATTCAATGAGTCGCGAAACCGCTAAAGAAAAAGTGCGTGCTTTAGGCGGTGAAACACCGGCGTCTGTATCCAAAAACACCTCTTTTGTTGTTGCAGGCTCCTCACCAGGGTCTAAATATGAAAAAGCGCGAAAAAAAATGGTGAAAATTATCAATGAGAGCGAATTCTTGAAAATCTTGACAAAGTAACATAAAAGTGTTAAAAAGAACAATTAACAGATTGTTCTTTTTAAATATTAATTCCCGGCCTTAAAATGATCTCTGAATGAAGCTTATTTTAAGGCCGGGAAAGTCCCGGTCTAAAAACAACAGGGAGGTGTCCAATGTCGCTAGGTATTGTTCTTCGTGGTCATTCTGGAATCGCTCTTGGCGCTGATAGCTTGGTCACAAGTGAGCGCATCATGCTTGACCCCGAAAAAGCCATCAAAACTCTTCAGGAAGCAGATATGGCATCAATTACCAAAGAAGATCTGATAAAACAATTGATGGGTGATATTCAGTCAATGGCGGCAAACAATTTCAGGTCCAGTAAGGTGCGTCCGATATACTATATCAACGGACGGCCTTACGGCGCAAGAATCAAGACAGGCAATGATTTTCTTGCAACCCTGCAGGATTCGGTCATTGCTGAAATTGAATCTCCAGCAGTGCAGCAACTCATTGCGGAAAACCGCAATAACAAGCCGCTTTCCTTCAAGGAATACATCAATCTGCTTAACACTAATTTTGTTAAAGAGTTGGCCAAAATGAAATTTAGGCCAATGTCTGCCAACTTTCTCTATGCCGGCTACTGCGTGGTGAGCAGAAAATATGAAGTGTGCGATGCCACCTTCTTCGTTGAAGATGCCAACGAAGAAGGGAACTGCGTAGTTGAAAATAACTTCAAAGATAAGGCTGATTCAATCATCTCTATGGTTGGCGATGCCGAGATTGCCGACACCTTGTTGACTGGAACAAGCAACAAGACCGACCGTCTTGTTAAACTTCATCTGTGCCAATTTGCAGAGATGGTTGTGAGACATGTACTAGGTCTAGCCGACGCTAAATCCTTCCTAGTTCAGACAGCAAAAGCAACCATTATCAAAAAGTTGCCACCTATAAAAACAAAGTGCGAAGAAATACTTTCATCGAAACTTTTTGCTTCCGCGTATGATAGCGTGAATGACACTCTGCCCTTGCCTTACTACATTCAACTCATGGAAATGCTCAGCACATGGGCACTGATGAGGACAATCGAGAAGGGCAAAGAAATTGGACACATGCAGTTTATGTCTTGCCGGGAATTGTTGAAAATAATTCAATTCCTGATTGAGGCAACTGCTAGAGTCCATGAGTATCTTAAGGACTCCATCCCCACAGTCGGCGGTGACATCTACTTCGCCACAATCACCAACACCGAAGGATTCGTGTTCCGCAACCTGGAGGACAACTTCTAGAACTAATGCGCGCTTGGTTTGCCGTCGGCAGATCAGGCGCTTTTTTATTTGCTTCAAACACGCTATTAATGATATAATTTAATCACTTATGTCCATCACCATAGAACAAATTGACCACTTGGCGCATTTGGCGCGGCTGGAATTGACGCCATCGGAAAAAAAGAAATATCAAAAAGATATTTCCGCTATTTTGGAATATGTGAAAAAGATTCAGAAAATTCATGAAAAAACCACCATTGCTGTCATTCCCGCACAAGCGGGAATCCAGTCAACCCGCGATGATATTGTCGCGAATTGTCAAACTGACGAACGCGAAGCAATTATTAAGGCCTTTCCGGAAAAAGAAGGAAATCTGAACAAAGTAAAAGCAGTGTTTGATTAATATGCCGCCACAATCAATTACCTCAATTCATAATTTAATAATGAAAAAACAACTCTCCTGTCAAGAGCTTGTTAAATCGTATTTGGATAAAATTAAAAAAGATGATGGCAAGATTCACGCTTTTTTGGAAGTATGGAGCGACGAGGTAATGGCGAAAGCGAAAAAAGTAGACGCAAAAATCGCTAAAAAAGAAAAAATCGGCCTGCTTGAAGGCATCCTCATCGCTCTAAAAGATAATTTATTGTACAAAAATCACCTTGCTTCGTCCGGTTCTAAAATTTTGGAAAAATACATAGCGTCGTATAGCGCGACCGCGGTGAAAAAATTGGAAGATGTAGGCGCGATTTTTATTGGCCGAACCAATATGGATGAATTTGCAATGGGTTCGTCCACGGAAAACAGCGCATACGGCCCGACCAAAAATCCGCGTGATTTATCACAGGTGACTGGCGGCTCTTCAGGCGGCTCGGCCGCGGCTGTGACAGCTAAAATGTGCGTGGCGGCTTTGGGGTCAGACACTGGCGGCTCAATCCGCCAACCAGCTGCTTTTTGCGGCGCAGTGGGATTAAAGCCGACCTATAGCGCTGTTTCACGTTATGGGCTTATGGCTATGTCGTCATCATTGGATCAAATCGGGCCATTGGCCAATACAGTGGAAGACGCGGAAATTATTTTTAACGCCATTAAAGGACGCGATGCTAAAGACGCCACATCCAGTGTCATTGCGAGGAGCGAAGCGACGAAGCAATCTCGTTTTCGCAATGACAAAATAAAAATCGGCATTCCTAAAGAATATTTTGTCTCTGGTCTTGATCCGCAAATTAAACAAAATATCTTGGCGACAGTTGCCAAATTGGAAAAAGACGGCGCGGAAGTGAAAAAAATCAGTTTGCCGCATACGGACTATGCTTTGGCCGCGTATTATTTAATCATGCCGGCCGAGGTTTCGTCCAATCTTGCGCGTTTTGACGGAGTTAAGTATGGCCTGTCCAGTCGCGGTAAAGCCAAAAATTTATTAGAAATGTATAATCAAACGCGTGCCAATGGATTTGGAGCCGAAGCCAAACGTCGCATAATTTTGGGCACTTTTGCCCTTTCCGCCGGCTATTATGACGCCTATTACAAAAAAGCGCGGCAAACGCAAGAAATTATTAAGCAAGATTTTGTTAAAACGTTTAAAGATGTTGACTATTTAATTACCCCAACAACTCCAACCACCGCTTTCAAACTAGGCGAAAGAACAGATGATCCTTTGACAATGTATTTGTCAGATATTTTTACGGTTTCCGTAAATCTGGCCGGCTTACCAGCAATTTCCATTCCCAACGGCTTGATTAACGGCCTGCCAGTCGGATTGCAAATAATTAGCCGCCCGTTTGAAGAAAATAATTTATTTGAATTGGGGAAAATAATTGAAACCACCCATTATTTAAACAAAAAGCCGAGGCGTTTGCCCGCTTTCACGCGCCGGTTAATTATCGCGACACTTGGCAGATTTTTCGCATTATGTCCGAATTCGTGGCCGGCTATCAATTGCTCGGCGAATTGAAAAAAACCGTTACCATTTTCGGTTCGGCTCGCGCGAACGAGGACTCTTTTGCCTACAAAGAAGCGTATAAATGCGGTAAATTGCTGGGACAGGCCGGATTTGACGTGATTACCGGTGGCGGCCCGGGCGCGATGGAGGCGGCCAATCGCGGAGCCAAAGAAGCGGGCGTTAATTCCGTGGGGCTGTCAATTCAATTGCCAGAAGAACAAATCACCAATCCATATTTAACTAAAAACTCAGGTTTTAATTATTTTTTTATCCGTAAAGTGATGCTAGTTTCGCCAGCCGAGGCCGCGATTATTTTTCCTGGCGGATACGGCACTTTGGATGAAATTTTTGAACTGCTAGATTTAATTGAAATCAATAAAATTAAAAAAATTCCGGTGATTGCAGTTGGGCGAGAATTTTGGACGCCGCTTTTGGAATTTTTAAAAGAGTGTTCGCTAAAAATGACCGGCTCTATTAGAGACATTGATTTGTCGCTTTTGCAAATTGTGAACACAGCCGAAGAAGCTGTTAGCATCATAAAAAAATCAAAAGTACGAAAAATGCTTTGCAATCCGGCCGAAGAATCCTGCGGTCAGGCCATGAATTGGCGGATTTTCAGGATAATGGCCGAAGTGGTGGAAGGTTTTGAATTTTTAACTCGCGAGGTGAGTAATGATGTGACGATTTTAGGAACCAAAAGCGTGTCGCCGGACAATCTGTCTTATCAAGGGGCGGAAAAAACCGCTAATTTGCTCGGTAAAAAGGGCTTTATGATTATCACAGGCGGGGGATTGGGAATAATGGAAGCGGCGAATAAAGGAGCAATGGCCGCTGGCGCGCCGTCAATCGGTTTTAGTATGCGTTTTGAAGAGGGCGGCCAAGCAATTAAAAACGCTTTTTTAACGCAATCATTGAGTTTTAATTTTCCTTTTATCAGAAAATTGATTTTAACCGTGCCATCTAAGGCCTTTGTGTTTTTTCCTGGCGGATTTGGCACTTTGCATCAATTGTTTGAGGTGATGACATTGATGAAAACGAAAAAAATGCAGAAAATGACTGTGTTGTTATATGGCAGAAAATTCTGGGCGCCGCTGGATAAATTTATCAAAGAAATTTTATTGAAAAAATATCACACCATAGCGCCGGAATACGCTAGTTTGTATAAAATTATTGATAGCCCGGAAGAAGCTGAGAAATTAATTGCTAAAAAATAGTTGTATGCTGCCTTATTTTCATCTGTCTTCATTAGCGTTAGGCCCTTTGAAAATACAAATTTGGGGATTATTCGTGGCCGTGGGTTTCTTAATTGGATTATTAATCGCCAGCTCTAAGGCAAAAAAATGTGGCCTAAAAGTTGAGGTAGCGGAAAATTTGATTTTGTGGATTGTTATTTCTTCGCTGATTTTTTCCCGCGTATTTTATGTTTTGTTTGGCGGAGAATTGAGTGAGTTTTTGCGTCAACCTTGGCTGATTTTGGCGATTTGGCAGGGTGGAATGATGTCCACCGGCGGATTTTTTGGAGCTGGATTGGCCGTGCTGTCATTCCGAGCCCACGATAAATCGGAGCAAGCGAAGCCAGGAATCTTTGGAAATGATAAACTAAAATACGCAGATATTTTGGCCTATGTATTTCCATTCGGTTGGATGATCGGTCGTATTGGCTGTTTTCTGACTCATCTTCATCCCGGCCGATTGACAAATTCGTTTTTAAGTGTTAATTTTGCAGAAGGAGCGCGGCTGGATATGGCGATTTTAGAGGTGCTAATTTTGCTGCCTTTGGCAATTTTATTTATTGTTTTTTCAAAAAAACAGCAGTCAGCCGGTTTTTACACGATTTGGCTTTTATTGTGGTATGGTATCGCCAGATTTTTTCTGGATTTTCTCCGCGCCACTGATTTACCAATATCCGACACGCGATATTTTTATTTAACAGTCGCGCAATGGGGGAGTATTTTATTAATTTTAATTGGACTAACAATTTATAAATTTAGAAAAAATGGAAGGGTCGCATAGTGGTCGATTGCGCATGCTTGGAAAGCATGTAACGATGCAAGTCGTTCGGGGGTTCGAATCCCCCCCCTTCCGAATTTAAATTTTATGTTCCTGGCATTTTTTTTCATCGTTATTAGTTTGGCGATTTTAATTCTTGGCGCCGAGGGTTTGGTGCGCGGTTCCGCGTCCATTGCAAAAAAGGCTGGCATCTCACCATTAGTCATCGGCCTGACTGTGGTTGCTTTTGGCACTTCCGCTCCGGAATTGATTGTCAATCTTATTGCCGCGACAAAGGGTTCAACTGATATTGCTATTGGTAATATCATCGGCTCAAATATCGCCAACATCCTGCTCATTTTGGGAATAGCTACCATTATTTATCCTCTTTCAGTTAAAAACAGCACGGTTTGGAAAGAAATTCCTTTTGCTTTGCTGGCCATGGTATTGGTCTACACTATGGGCAATGATGCTTTGTTTGATAACAGTAATTTTAACGCCATCACGCGAACTGACGGCTTTTCTTTAATAGCCATATTTGCAATCTTCATGTTTTATATTTTTGGCATAGCTAAAAAAGAAGGGCAACAAAAAAACAATGTAAAAACATATTCTTGGCCCATTTCCGCGACTTTAACCATTGCCGGATTGGCTTTTCTTTTTTTTGGCGGACAAATACTGGTGAAAAACGCGATTATTTTGGCTCGCCTGGCCGGCCTTTCCGAGGCATTGATCGGCATGACTATTGTGGCTATTGGAACTTCTTTACCGGAATTGGCCACTTCAGTAACAGCGGCGATTCATCGACACGACGACATTGCTGTTGGCAATATTATCGGCTCCAACATTTTCAATGTTTTTTGGATTTTAGGGCTAACAGGCACTATTTTACAACTGCCTTTTAATTCGGCGGTAAATTTTGATGTATTAGTTGGCATTATTGCAACGCTTTTGCTGTTTGCTTTTATGTTTATTGGCACGCGCAAAAAATTAAATCGCTGGCAGGGCATGCTTTTTGTGATAATGTATATAACATATTTAGGATACTTATTTAACAGAGGATAACTATGGACTACAAAATCGCCGATATCAGCCTGGCTGATTGGGGCCGCAAAGAAATCATTTTAGCTGAAAAAGAAATGCCCGGGCTGATGTCTTTGCGCGCAAAATATGGCGCGACAAAGCCACTCGTTGGGGCGCGCATTGCAGGCTGTCTCCACATGACCATCCAGACGGCAGTTTTGATTGAAACATTGATAAAATTAGGCGCGGAAGTGCGCTGGTCTTCTTGCAATATCTTTTCCACGCAGGATAATGCCGCCGCGGCCATGGCCCAAGCCGGAGTGCCGGTGTTTGCATGGAAAGGTGAGACGGAAGATGAGTATTGGTTGTGTGTGGAACAAAGCTTGAAATTTGCCGGCGGCAAAGGGCCTAATTTATTGCTGGACGATGGGGGTGACTTGACATTGGTGGCGCATGAAAAACATCTGGAATTGTTATTAGAAATAAAAGGCGTGTCGGAAGAAACCACGACCGGCGTGCATCGCTTATATCAAATGGCGGAAAAAGGAACACTGAAAATCGCGGCGATCAATGTAAATGACTCTGTCACCAAATCAAAATTTGACAATAAATATGGTTGCCGCGAATCCTTGGCCGATGGCATTAAACAAGCCACGAATGTTATGATTGCCGGAAAAATCGTGGTTGTGGCAGGATATGGCGATGTGGGCAAGGGCTGCGCCCAGAGCATGCGCGGTTTTGGGGCGCGCGTAGTTATCACGGAAATTGACCCGATTAATGCTTTGCAAGCGGCTATGGAGGGATTTGAAGTGACCACAATAGAAGAAATGGCCACCAAAGGCGATATTTTCGTCACTACTACCGGCTGTTGCGATATTATCACTGGCGCCCATATGGACAAAATGAAAGACGGAGCGATTATTTGTAATATCGGACACTTTGA
>JACROI010000054.1 GCA_016214465.1 Candidatus Magasanikiibacteriota bacterium | reverse complement strand
TTGCCGCCAAACAGCGATTGCCCAAGGCAGGCCTATTGTTATGAAAATTTGGTCAAATTGCGCCAGTTGCGTATTTTGCCAATTGGCTGGGAATTGGCGGCAAAGGCCTCAAAATCAGACGCGCCAACTTCTTTGCAAAAAGCAGTTGACGCTTTTTCAGACAGTGCCAGCTCATTTTATCATTTGATTGATCCATACTGGATTCTCAAAGCGCCGGTGGCCAAATGCGGAGCCATGGCTTTTAGCGCGA
This sequence comes from Candidatus Magasanikiibacteriota bacterium, assembly GCA_016214465.1. Lineage (GTDB taxonomy): Bacteria > Patescibacteriota > Patescibacteriia > Magasanikbacterales > UBA10003 > UBA10003. The sequence continues at coordinate 7,581 of JACROI010000054.1, read as the reverse complement.
ATTTTCTTTTGCCGCCTGGCGCTGATGGCATCGGGGGCCAGCGCGGCGAGTATTGCGCCGATGTGCAAAATTGCGTAGAGGAAGATGAATCCGGCACATGCAATAAAGGCAATTGGGGCTATTGTTTAAAAGAAAAAAATCGCTGGCTTTTGGGAGCTGATTCTTGCGACGCGCAGTTCAATACTTGTACAACTTATGCCAATGCCAAAGGCGTATTTGGCCAACACCATTGAAAAAAGCATTTGCAACGCTGATAATGTCGGGTGCCGGGCTTACGCCGTTTCTTCCACATTGGATAAAGATAATAAATGGCAATGGGATTTGAACAAAAAAATATATTTTAACGCCAAAGCAACTCAATGCGATTATTCCAACGAGGGCTGTTCGCAATTTGCCCGCACCGGATTTGGTTTGAATGGCGGCTCGGCAGTGGACGGAGAAAAAGTAAATTTGAAAAAAGCGCCGGAGTATTATAATTGTTACGGCGAAAATTTAATTACCAGCGCGAATCCTCCTCCGGCTGACAAATTCAGTTCTTCCACTGTAAAATGGGCCGTGAACAAAGCTGATTTGAGCAAGATTTTTGATACTTGGAAACCGCAAAACAAAGAGCAGTGCGGCCGTTTCGCGCAAGTGTGTTCTTATGAAGAAGTCGGGTGCGAAAAATACACTCCGACCAATGGCGATTTGCCGATTCCGGGAATTTTAACTGCCAACGACCAATGCCCGGATGACTGCGTTGGTTATGAGACATTTATTCAGCAAGCGACTAATTTTGAAAAAGCGTCGGCATCATCAACATATTTTATTCCTTCCACCGCCAAGTTCTGCCAAGAGTCGGAAGCCGGTTGCGATGAATTTGTAAATTTAGAAGCGCAAACAGCTGGCGGCGAAGGAAAAGAATACTACACCGAGTTGCGGCAATGTTCACAAATTGAAACCGATGGCGCGGTGTATTACACTTGGGAGGGTTCGGACACAGCCGGGTATCAGTTAAGGTCGTTTAATTTGAAAAAAGCGGCTGACAACGCGCCGGTAAGTACTGTCGCTCTGAATGATAATACGGCCACGCCTGATGATTTTACTTGCGGAATAAATTCCTACAAAGACAAAAAAGCCAACGCCGATTGCCGCGAATTTTATAACAAAGACGGCATTAAATTCTATCGTCTTTACACCAAAACAATCACTGTCTCGGCAACGGATTGCAAAAAATTGCGCAAAACAGTTTCCGACCAGGCATCTTGTACTAGTACAGGCGGTACTTGGGACTCGACAGGTAAAAATATCTGCGTCTATTTAGCCATTCCCAAAGAAGGCCAGTCGTGCAAAGCGTCCGCGGTAGGTTGCCGCGCTTACAAAGGCAATGCCGGAAATAATTTTCAAATTATTAAAAGTGAATATTTTGAATATGGCGATGATGGCGCGGTTGGCAAAAATGCCGAATCACTCACCGGCTGGATCGGCAAATTCAGCGCCGAGTCCACTGTGGTTGGCGGAAAATCATTGAAAGTTGATAAAAATACTAAAATTACCACTTCTTTGGCCAAGGGCACAACTTATTCAATTTCTTTTTGGGCTAAGGGTTTGGGCAATGGCTTGGCAGTGTCGGTTAAGCCGACTGATGCCAATGAAGTGGCGATACCTGCGGCTGGCGCCGGTATTACTTTTTCCACTTTGGCTTTGCACGCTGATTGGCAAAATTACACTATTGGCCCGGTTGTGATTGATTGGGACGAATCAGTTGCTTCCAGCACTTTGCGATTTGATAATGTAGACGATAAGGTATTTTATTTAGACAACATTGTCATCAAGCAGATAAATGAAAAAGTTTATGTCGTGAAGGATTCTTGGAAAACGCCGTCGGCGTGTGATAATTTGTTAGGCGACGAGTACGGCCAATCGCAAGGCGGTTCTTTTATCAATCCATACCGTTTGGTGCCGCAAGCCATGCTCGGTTGCCAGAAATACACCGACAGGCAAAATCAGGAAGTTGCAGTGAAGTCCTTTACCTCAATGTGCCGCGAAGAAGCAGTCGGATGCGAGGAGTTTACGGATATGGAGAATACCGGCTCACCGTTTGCTTCGTTTTCCAATTTGAAATGCGTTTTAACAACAAAGAACGCGTCTGATAAAGCCGTGGAATGCAAAGACAAAAATGATAAAGACCTTTGCTCCGTGGCTCCGGGCAGCTCGGATTGTAAATTTAATTTTGTTGACGAGAAAAATGATTTTACAAGCGTGTGGGCAGGCAAATGGGATGATTTTATTACATTTACTTTAAGCAAACCGGTCAAAAATATTGAATTTGATGAAGCTATTTTTACACCGGCCGACAGCAAAGAATATCTGGTAAATGATAAAAATAATTATTGCTCCGCGGATCAGTTGGGTTGTGCGGCCTTGGGGCCGATTGATTACAGCTCGCTCAATAACGCGCAAGCGCAGGGGACTGCTTATTTGAAAAATCAGCCCGACATTTACGGCAAGATTTTGTGCGAGAAAGCGGCCGAGGGCTGCGAGGAATTCAAAACCACCCAAGGCGCGGCGTATTTTAAGGACCCGGCTATCAATAATTTATTTTGCGAATATTCCGCGGCGTTAAATACTCCAGGCTGGGTGATGAAAGATATTGGAAAGTGCGACTTTTCCAATGGTGCTTACAAAGAATGTTCCACGGACGCTGATTGCGGCGGCTCGATTAAATGCATTAATAAGAATGAGCTTTCCTGTGATTCAAATAATAATTACAAAATTCCAGCCAATGGCGACACTGATTACTATGGCGCGGTCGGCCTCTGCCCGGCCGAGCAAAACGGCTGTTCGGAATTTATTGACCCAAAAGACACTTCGGCCTTGCATCCGGACGGCACGCCGTATTTTGTTCTCAACAATTCCAAATTGGATAGAGCAACTTGTGGCAATCAGGCAAGCGTTCAAGAAGGATGTATTTTATTCAACGAAACCAGCAAAGGAGTTCTCAATTGGAACGCCGCCAGGACTTACATTAAAAGTGAGGACAACAAAAATGCGAAAGTAAATCCAGTTGATTGCGGGAGTACGGGAGAAAAGACGAATGCTGATAATTCCTATTGTTTAGATTTAGACAAAGACCAAAATAATGCCAACACAATTCTCAAAGTCCAACGCGACCGCGTGTGCGGCGAGTGGTTGGCTTGCAAAAGCTCAATGAGCGTGCGCGATGACAACGTAACCGGCGGCTGGAAAGAAATGTGCACTGAATTGTCTCCGTGCCTTGAAGCCAATAGTCAAGCCACCACTCTGACAGGCAAATGTGGCCAATGGGTAGATGATAATAGTGAAATATTGACAGTAAAAAAGTATCAAGACCGTTTCAAAAGCACAACATGGTCATGGGAGGTGCCAGAGTACAGCGGCTATACCTTGCCAGAGGCGTATCAAATCAGCGCGCTGTCTGTCGCTGGCAAAAATCTTGCAAATCAAACCCCGACACCTCCAAATGCGGCAAAAGAAATTTTTACAAATAAAGGCGCTGTTGCCGAATCCTGCCGCGGCTATGCCCAGGCCGACACGCCCGACGGCATGTGTTCCTACACCAAAGTCACTTACTCTGCTCAAAACAACGAGCCAATCACTCAATACTTCCCGTACAATCAACTGCTGGGAGCCGAAGGCGTCTGCTCCGGCGGATTTGATGAATTGGGCAATTCTAAAAAGGGCTTTGCCTGCGTTCATTCAGGCAACTGTTCTGACGATCGTTCATTGGTTAATCCGGCTGAAGCCGCTTTTGCCATTAAAGAACACGGCACCTGCCTGTTGCAAAAACAAATCAGCAAATCACGCGGTTGGGAGGGGTATTGTCTGGATCCGGCTGCTCTTAACAGCGCGGCAAATGTCATTGCGAACCCCGAAGTGGCAAAGCAATCTCAATCCAAAAACTGCACTCTCTGGTACCCGCTCACCACCCCCTCTGGTTCGGTCAGCTCCGACCACCTCTATGCCAGCGCCGGTTATATACCTCCTTCGGGCTCTGGCAAGTATTGGTGCGTGCAGGCAAAGGGGAATGCCAACCTAACAAACGGAGCGCATTATTTGTATAAATTATTCAAAGATGACCCAAGATTTTTTCCACCGACCGATGATGATTACAATGAAAACACTCTGGCTTTTGACAATGGAACATGCCAGGTTGCAAAAATACAGAAAACGGATGCTTTTGGTAAACCATTAGGCGATCCATATTGCCCAACGTTGAAAGAAGCTTTTGGCACTATAATAACTAACTCTGAAATTATAAATCAAGTTCCATCGGGCACCAAAATTCATTTGTCAGAAATTGTGGCTCTTGGACTGGCGCCTACCAAGACCTATGATGACAATTGGCCCGGTGAGGAAGTTCTGATTTTTCGCGATCAGCACATGGCTGATATTAAAGATATCCAACCGAATAAGCAAGATAGTGATGGTCGCTATTGGTCCGGGCTTGTTAAGGCCATTGGTCAGAAGTGGGCAATGGATGCGGTTTGGGTGGAAGATAAAAATCAACCAAAAGAAATTTCTTATGAAAGATTGGATAAAAGTTTTTGCAAAACCTTTAAAGCTGGTAAAGAGGCAAGTTTAATGGCTTTTAGAGCAATTTTTGACAAAGACGGCATGCTCACGGAATTGCGCAGCAAGATTTGCGATGATGGTTCAAACAGAAGCGGTATGCGCATGGATTTGAATATATATTTAACAGAGGTTTGTACCGGCGTTAGGCAAGTAGTGGATAATGGCGATAATACCAAGGACTCGCCAATGGGATTTTTAGCCAAAGGTCGTACAGACCGGCTGTGGCAAGCAAGTCAGTATGCGTTGGGAAAAGATTTGGTCAATGATCCTAAATTGGATTTGAAATATAATCAAATGTTTGCGCCTTTTGGATCATTTGGCAGGATGCAGGATCCCATAGCTAAAACTATTTCCGAATATGCAACTTCTACCGTTAATACCGTAAAACTTAATCAAGTTCACCAGGCCGGTCTTTGGCCAATCTGGATGGCACCTGGCGGAGCCACTCCGTTGAATTGCGAAGGCGTTAATGGCGGTGATTGCGGAAATATAGGCTTATGCGCAGATGGACCGAACAAGGATATGGTTTGCGATACGAAAAATAAAAATGAAAACAATGGTTGCGAGGAAAAAGTTGATGATGGAGTTTGCGTGGCGAATAATTTGGACAAACAAGGTCAGAAAATTTGTTCAGGCGTTACTGCAGGCAAGGATTTGTCAGATTCCAATATTGTCTGTGCTGATGCGAATAATAATCAAAAGAGCTTGGATTGTCCAAAACCAAACTTTGGATATGGCCAGTGCCAGAATGGGTCTTGCCAAAATTTTAGCAAGATTTCCTGTTCCAATAATAATGATTGTATTGTCACCGCCTCTTCAGTCACATGCGATTTTATTCCTGTTACCTGGATATGCGATGGTGGTATTAAAGATAAACAAACTTGTGTAAATGATAAGGATTGCAAGGGTGGCACAACGCATTATGAATGCCTGACTCAAAACAACATTCGCGGCCTTTGTGTCGGCGGCAAGAATCACGGTTTGGCCTGTGGTTCATCTTTGGACTGTCCTTCCAAGAAATACTCTGATTCAGCTGATGAGACAGTGGAGTATGGCGTGTGTGTGGGCAGTTCTTTGGATGATGGAAAGAATATACCGCAATCAGGCCCTCCGAAAGCCGGTGAGGCCAGCGCCGGCAAATGGCGTTTGTTGGAATTGTTTGTGCAAAGTTTTGGCGATTGGAGCTGGATTGAAGATGATAACAAATATGAAAAAGGATCTGGCGGAAATTGGCAAGACAAATCAGATGGTTTTCCCGCTCCCACTGGCACAACCGGTTGGGCATCAGCCGCTCCCAAGCCGCCGGTAATCTCCAATATCACTGTCAATGACTCAAACGGCGCATCTTCTGTTATTGGTTCCGGCAGCACTCTTAACGCGGTTCTTCGTTTCAATGCTTACGCCGACAATGACCAAATGCCAATTGTGCGAATGGCGGTTGATTGGGGGGATGGCTCAAAACCATATGTGATACAAGGGTGGTTTAAGAATAGGAAGGAGAAGTGCAATGAGAAAAAGAATTTAGAAGATGGTATGGGCAGCAAAATTCATTTTGGCGACTCCTCCGACGCCTGCGAAGAGGGATTCTACCAATTCACGCATATTTATGAGTGTGTTTCCGGCGGTGCCGGTTGGGATGCCGTTTTTTCATCCTGCAAATTCACACCCAAAGTCCAAGTGCTGGACAACTGGGGATGGTGTAATGGGACTTGTAAAACCAATGATGTGAGTGGCGGGTGTTGGCAAGGTGAAGGAGAAAATACCTGTGATAAAGATAAGTCACAACCCTGGACTCCCTTTTCTGGCCAAATTATCATTACTCCTGCTTTGTTTATTTTCTCTCGGAAAAAAAAGACAATAAGTAAATCAAGCAGAGTAAGTAAAAATAAAGATATTGGTTTAAAATTGCTCCGTCAGTTGCGTTGGCCTATGGGCAAGATTGATTGCATTGAATGCGGAAATAAAAAGATTTTGAAAATTGGTCATGGCAGAGTTGCTCAACGATACTTTTGCCCTAAATGCTATGCTCATTTTTCCGACACTTCCCGCACTATTTTTGACAAAACCCGCACTCCAATTATTTCATGGCTTCAGGCCGCTTTTTTGATTGACAAAGATACATCTATCTCTTCCCGCCATTTGATGTTAGAAACTGGTATCGGTTACAAATCCGTATGGCGCATCAAGAAATTTTTATTAAAGAATAAAGAAGATAGTTTGTTATTAAGATTGAAGATACTTTTTGAAAGTGAAGTAAATCATCAGTGAGATAGCTTAGGAAAATCAGAAACTTCACACTTGGCCCAAAATGCGGCGATACGAGTTCAAACGTATCGCCATTTAGTTACTCGGTTACAGCGGTGCAGTGCCAAGTATAAGAATTGTCCTCTGAGTAATTTACCCCATTTTCCGTAAGAGTAAGCGAAGAAACAGGATTATCCAGCGGATAACGCGGCGGCGGTTCATTGGGCTTGCCGATGAGTTTAAAGGCGCCTTCATTGATATCAATGGCGCAATAAGAACCGTCAGTCGATTCAGCAATCGTAACATTGATTGAGACAGTATCTGAGCATCTCCATTCACCAGCATACCCACAAAACTCCCAGCAGACACAGGGAGGGTAGGCCTCGGGAGGGACTTTTTGGCAGAGCGACTGAGATGAGCAGTCGGTTTGGTCATAGAAACCGCCAGAACACCAGCAGTGGTCTGTCTGAGAAAGATCACAGTCCGGGTTGCTATCCGTCTTGTAATCATAGAAGATGCACCTTGCATCTTCGGCTACTTTCGGCATACACACCTTCGGCGGCTTGTCCGGATTGGGACACACATACGGCGTGGTGTTCATCGGTGGAATCGGCTTGCCGTCGGCGTAGGTCGGCACACTGTCACCGGGCAACGACCCGTTGTCTATTCCCACCCAGCTGTCGCCGTTGTAGGTGCAGTTGTTGAGCATGCAGATTCCATTTTCAATGTATCCGCAGGCCGGGC
>JACROI010000053.1 GCA_016214465.1 Candidatus Magasanikiibacteriota bacterium | reverse complement strand
GCCAGTCGGGCGGCCGCTCGCTACGCTCGCGACAACGCCCAACTGTCGCATATCCAAAATTCCTCACCCGACTGCGGTCGGGTTCGGAACTTTGGATCATGCGCCGCCCATTAAACGAAATAAATTTTGAATTTTTTATGAATATTTACTCAAAATACATCTTTCCTTGGATACTCGATAAGTTTATGGGGTTAGGCTCTTTTCAAGAAAAACGAAAAGAAGTTTTGGCATCTGCTGAAGAAAAAGTTTTGGAAATAGGTCTAGGTACTGGACTCAACCTTGCTGAATATCCTGCGCATATCAAAACCATTACTTCAGTTGATGTAAATATCGGGATGAATTCGTATATTAAAAAACGGGCCAAGTCAGCAGGTAAAACAATCGATCATCAAGTTATAACAGCTGAGAAACTACCCATGGCAGACCAAACCTTTGATACAGTAGTTAGCACATGGACTCTTTGCAGTATCCCAAATGTCCATCAAGCTTTAGAAGAAATCAATCGTGTCTTAAAACATAATGGCAAGTTCATCTTTATAGAGCACGGACTGGGCAAGAAAAAAAGTACTCAAATATGGCAAAAAAGACTTGGCCCGTTTTGGAAAAAAGTTGGCGACGGATGTCACTTAGATCGAAATATCAAAGACCTAATATCTTCTCATGCTTTCAAAATTACTGAATACAAAGAGTTTGATATGCGCAATATGCCAAAACTTACGAGCCATATGTATCAAGGCATCGCTCTGAAAAAAACTAAAAGCATTATTCCAAAAGAAAAAATTCAAAATTGACATCGTACAACAGAGACTATGAGGTTCACTCATTCCGCTACGCTCCATTCGTTCTCCCAAATTGGACAGATGTATGCCTTCGGCATATTATACACCTGTCCAACTTCTCATAGTCTCGAACATTAAACGAAATAAATTTTTCATTTTGTGCATTAAATTGAGTTTGTGCGTAATCGACGGAATAAAATTTTGCTTTTTCTTATTTATTTTTAGAGGGGTATAAGGTGTCTTTTTTGCTCCTGGAATCGCAAAAAAGACAATTTTTATTTATACGATTTTGTGGTAGAATGGTGTTAACCTAAGCTACACGATTTTTAACTTATCAAAGCCATTTTTTTATGCAAAAACCATACTACGAAAAACCCAGATTTAAGCTATACAAAGACGATTGCTTGAATATCTTAAACTCTCTGCCCGAAAATTCGGTAGATATGATTTTTGCTGATCCGCCCTATTTTTTATCAAGCGGTAGTTTTACTTGCCAAAACGGACAAATGGTCAGCGTAAAAAAGGGCGATTGGGATTTAACCAACGGAACAAAAAAGAATTTTGAATTTCACAATGCGTGGATTTCGGCGTGTCGTCGAGTTTTGAAACCGAACGGAACGATTTGGATCAGTGGAACTTATCACTCAATTTATCAATGCGGGTTCGCATTGGAAATAAATAAATATCATTTTCTAAATGACATTGCATGGTTCAAGCCAAACGCTTCGCCAAATTTGTCATGCCGATTTTTTACAGCCAGTCATGAAACTTTGCTCTGGGCAAGAAAGGAAAAAACAGGCAAGCATACTTTTAATTATGATTTGATGAAAAATGGCGAATGGCCAGAAGATCAGCTGAAAAAGCCAGGATTGCAAATGCGATCAGTTTGGTCAATCAACACGCCGAAACCTATTGAAAAAAAATTCGGCAAACACCCAACGCAAAAACCATCTGATTTATTAAAAAGAATTGTTTTAGCAAGCACAAACAAAGGTGATGTAGTTTTAGATCCTTTTACGGGAAGCTCGACGACTGGACTTGCCGCTTATCTTTATGGCCGAAATTTTATCGGCATTGATAGTGAAAAACAATATCTTGATTTATCGATCAAGCGATTTGAAGAATTGGATAAAAATATTAAAAATAAACTTTCTAAAAAATAGTATGAAAATAGTTACAAGAACAACCGCGATAAACAATTTGAAAAAACATATCGGAAAAGATTTGCGAAAACTTGCTCTGCAATACAAGATTACAACCTATGAAACGGGGAAACAAAACAAGGGATGGAAAGGCTTAGTTTTGGAAAGATTGGCAGGATTGGAAAATAATGTTTCCAAAGCTCCAAACGGACTTTCATATGAATTAAAATCAGTTAGTTTTCATAATATCAAAAATGAACTTACGCCAAAAGAAACAATGGCGATCACAATGATCAATTCCGAAGAGTTAAAACAACACTCATTTTTTGAAAGTCATTGCTGGGCGAAACTAAAATCTATCGTATTTTGTGCGGTAATGTGGCACGGTCAAAATTCCGAAAATGCAGAGTTGTTAAAAGTCGCCAGTTTGGATTTTGCCGAAGATGATGAGCTTATCAAAGAAATCAAAGCTAATTATGATTTTATCCGAGAGAAACTTATCAAAAAAGGCTTTAGCGCATTAACTGGCAAGGACGGAAAATGGATACAAGCTCGCACAAAAGGCACTGGCGGAATAAATCCAAAAACAGGAAAACGCCGACCAATAACTCGCGCGTTTTACGCAAGGACAAGTTTAGTTAAAAAGATTTTTGAAATCGCAAGTTAATTTTTTTTCACTATGACTCAAATTAAATTTGATGACTACAAGCAAAGAGTAACTGATGCAATACAGGCAAAATTTCAAATGACCCCAATTATAGGTGAAAATGGTTTTACTCTTGTTGAGGGTTTTATTATGCAACCTTTAAGCAAAGAAGTTTCAGGAAATATTATCATAGGAGGTCCGACAATTCCTCTTGTCGCAATAGTTGGAAATACATCTGGTCGTATGTATTATTTTGCGTTGAAAGCATTGTTGCCTAACCTCGAATTTTAACTTTATGGTAGAAGAACAAAAAACTGATATTCAAAAAACAGAAACTGTTACACCCGAGAGTAAGGATAATCAGAAGATCGTGCAAGATCAGGGAAACAAGTTTACGCTTGAAGAGCAAACGGATAACAACACAAAAGAAATAGAGCGACTCAAAAGAGAACTATCAAATGAGCGCTTCAATACGATTACTATCTTTGGTGTCTTTGCTTCTCTGGTTACATTCTTTAGCGTAGAAATTCAGATATTTAAAAATATAGAAAATTTTTGGTTACTAATTGGCCTTACTTCTTTTTTGGTGAGTTCGCTTCTGCTTTTTGTATTTTCTATCCATGCAATAGTACGCGATAAATTAAAGTGGCGTGATTTTTTTACAACCCCAATTTTTTGGATATTTATGATGTTTCTCATTTTTGCATTTGCAATTTTCTTTTTGAATAGCAAAGGAATAAATATTGATTTAAAAATACAAAATAGATAACAAGGAGTTTTTGATTTTGGGCATTCACCCACCAATTTGTATACATTGCTTGACACAAAATATACAAACTGATATACTTTGTATACATTCTCTAAAAACGCAAACAAACTATGCAACGCATTGAAATTGGCCAATACAAAGCCCAATCGGGCGATTTTAAGGCTTTTATCCCTCACCCTTTTCCACCAAGGGCTGGTTTTGATTTTGAACAAAAAATACTGAAACAGAACAATGAAGCGACGCGTCTGCTCGGCAAACTTGACGGTATTACCAAACTGCTTCCTGATGCTGATTTTTTTCTTTTGATGTATTTGCGCAAAGACGCTTCTGCCTCCAGCCAAATTGAAGGTACGCGCGCTACCATGATTGACGCAATCGCGGCTGAGGCAAAAATAGACACAAAAATTCCAGATGATGTTGATGATATTTTGCACTACATCAAAGCTCTTAATTATGGAATTAAAAGAATGAGAGCGGATGACTTCCCAATGGTCTTGCGATTCATTAGAGAACTGCACAAACAGCTCATGCAAAAAGCGCGCGCGACTCATTTTTCTGATCCTGGTGAATTTCGCAAAAGCCAGAACTGGATCGGCGGCACACGACCAGATAATGCAAATTTTGTGCCGCCACCAGTTGATGAAATGCATCGCGCACTTAATGACCTGGAAAAATTTATCCACGAGGATGACAATATTCCAACAGTAATAAAAGCTGGACTGATTCACGCTCAATTTGAGACGATTCATCCATTTTTAGATGGCAACGGAAGAACGGGACGAATGCTCATCACCTTTTATCTTTGGAAAGAGGGCTATTTAGAAAAGCCAGTTCTGTTCTTGTCATCCTTCTTTAAGAAACACCAAAAATTATATTACGAAAGGCTATTGGGTTATCACAATGGTAATGTCTCTAATTGGATAGAATTTTTTCTTGATGGCGTGGTAGAAATTGCTAATGAAGCAATAGATACAGTCGGAAAAATCACTACATTACGTGAGAGAGATCTACTGAAAATCCAGACACTTGGAAAACGCGCTTCTGAAAGCGCGGCTTTGGTGTTGCCAAAATTATATGCACAACCAATTGTAACTGTGAGTGTGGTGCAGAAATGGACTGGCTTCACTCGAGCGGGCGCGCAAACTGTAATTGACAGATTTATTCGTATGGGCATTTTGACGCCGAAAGACAAGGGCAAAAAATACGGTCAATCATATATGTATAAGAACTATATTGATATTTTTAACAAGAACGAATAAGGTGTCTTAGCTTTTGGGCATTCACCCCCGACCACTCTGCCCAAAAGCCAAGACACAAATCAATTTTATCCATTTTGTGAAAGCATTTTATTAACAGAAAATAAATTACATCACATCTAATTATATCCTCGTCCTTTGCCCCATCGCACAATCAAAGCGTGAAATTCGTTATAGAGTTTTGTTTTTGTCCAGCCGAGGACTCCGGCGCGCAAATTAGTTTCAAAAAACTGTTGATATTCGTTATAGGTTTTGAATTCCACGCAATATTTTTTGCACAGCCGTTTGGTGTAGGCGTCAATGACAAAAATTGGTTTTTTGCCAGCATATAAAAGTATGGAGTCGGCAGTTTCCGGCCCGATACCCCAGAGAGACAATAATTCTTCGCGAGCCGTGGTCAGAGATTTTTTTAAAAAAAAACGCAAATTGCCTTTGTATTTTTTTATTAGCCATTTGGAAAAAATTTTTAATTTTTTAGTTTTTTGTTTGTAATAGCCGGATGAACGGATGCATTTTTGAAGTTTGCCTGATGCGCAGGTGGAAATTGCTTGCGGCGACATTAAATCAGCGTCTAAAAGGCATTTTATCGCCTTTTCAACATTTGTCCAAGTAGTGTTTTGCGTTAAAATTGCGCCAATGGAGATTTCAAAAAGAGAGTTATGACCGACAACAGGCCACCAGCTTTGCGAGCCGTATTGTTTACGGAGTTGATTGAATAATTTGACTAGGTTCATACAAACAACCCCGCCGTTTCCGGTCGGGGTTATTTAATTTCTTCAAAATTGATTTGTTCCAACGGATTGATTTTTGCTAGAACGATTTTTACTTCCAATTCGTGAAATTTGCTGAGAATGATTTTTTTGGCCCGGCGCATGTCGCCAACATGCTGGTTGTGTTCGGCCTCGTTTGAGGCAAAACCGTCGCGGCCGCCATAAGCTCCGCAATCAGTGTGATTCATTAAAATAATTTGAGAAATTTTGTGTAAATTTGAAGAAATTTCCATTTGGCGCAAAATAATTTCAGGTTCCGTCGGATTTTTGGGAGAAATTAAACCTTTGCTCGCTCCGGCCAAAGACACAATGTCGCAATTATTTGCTAATCCTTTTTCTTTGAGCCAATTTTTAATAGCTTCGTGAAAACGAAAATCAATGCAGTGTAGAATTAATGCCCGGCAGTGATGAGACATATTTTTTAGATTCCTCCACCGCATCCAGTGCGGGTCGGAATGACATTAAAAAAGGGATACACTGTCAGCCGGTTCTGGACTGACAGTGTATGGAGATAGTTGTTACGAACGCGCAGCCGCGAGGTTGTAATTGCGGCGAGTGTCATGGACGAGTGTGCCGCCGTAGCTGTCAGCCAGCCACGCCCTCAAGTGCTTGCGTGAAAAGTGATAGGTGCGCGGTTTTTCTTCCTTGCGTCCATTAGTGGCCTGGTAGTGCACATGAACGCACAAGAGTATCTGCCAATTAGGATGCGCAAATTTCAGACGATCCTTGGCCAAAGTGAGCCATTCCATTTGTTCAACCGGGTCAAGGTTGTGCAGTGCGGCCGCTCCGCAAGGCATGTGCGTGTATAGCACGATTGTCGGGCGTTCGCCATTGGCATCCAGTCCCTTGATACGGATGGCATCGCACAGATGTTGATGAAATACACGATCTTCCCGCAAATTCGGGTTGACAACAGGCGACTCTTCGGCCAGAAGCAGACCTCCGCCATTAAGAGCCAGAATGTGGATACAGCACGAGTCCAGTCTGGCAGATATCTGACTTTCAGCCAGCCGTTGATGAAAAGTTGTGATTTCAGGCAAACGCTGGCCGTCAGAGCAAGCCACTATGGCCAAACGGGTAGGATTGAATTTTTTTTCATCCATATTCCGTAAGACCCTTGCCTGTCTCAATTTTTCAATCAGTTCTTCATGGCTTGGACACAGATTTTTCATCGAACGATCCTCCTTCTTGGGTTTCGCGCGGTTCCTTCTCCATGAAAGAACCTAAAAAGAGACGGAAATCGAAATGAGCGAGACAAAAGAAAAGAATTTTCTTTTGCGAGCGAATTAGATTATGGCCTAAGCCATATTGTTCATCTCCTTTTAGTTTTTTTCATGATTTGTAAATAATACCAAATTTGGCGCTATTCGTCAAGTCGAACGCGACCGCTGTGTTTACCGCGATGTTTTCTAGCCACGCGCAATCGTGCCAATTCGCGCTCAATTTTAACGGCCAAACCGGTGTATTCCACATCTTGAACACTTTTTTGCTTCATCAATTCCTCGGCTCTTTGGCGGGCGGCTTCAGCTCGTTCAATACTGATTTCCTCGGCACATTCGGCATTGTCAGCCAAAACAATCACGCGATTATTCGGCTGGATTTCAATAAATCCGCCAGCCACTGCAAACAAACTTTCCGTTCCGTTTTTAATTAAACGCATTTCTCCTGGCCGCAACATTGACACAAGCGGAATATGGTTTGGCAAAATTGTAATTTCACCAATCTCCGTGGGCAAAGTGATTTGGTCAATTTCGTCTTTAAAAATGACTCGTTCCGGAGTGGTAATTTCAAAAGAGATTTTAGCCGGCATAGCCATTGCGAATATTATCCAATTTATCAATCAAGTCCCTGACTTCTTCTTCTTTTAAAAGCGGATCGCCTTTTTTCATTCGTTTAAGATTCACTTCTTCAATAAATGGTTTGGCAAAATCAGGTATAAATTGTTCTTTATTTTCTTTGGTCATATTACTTTTTTACATCCTCAATGCTTCCGACTAAATAAAAATTTTGTTCAGGCACATCATCGTGTTTGCCATCCAGAATTTCTTTAAAACTTCGCACAGTGTCAGCCACCGGCACATATTTGCCAGGCCGGCCGGTAAACGTTTCCGCCACGAAAAACGGCTGAGACAGGAATTTTTGAATTTTGCGCGCGCGAGCCACGGTCAACTTGTCTTCGTCTGATAATTCTTCCATACCCAAAATGGCGATGATATCTTGCAGGTCCTTATATTTTTGCAAGACCTTTTGAACTTGGCGAGCCACCAGATAATGTTCTTCACCCACGATATTTGGATCAAGAATAGTGGAAGATGAATCCAGTGGGTCAACCGCCGGATAAATACCCAATTCCGACAGTGGACTGGAAAGTACCACTGTGGAATCTAAGTGTGCGAAAGTTGTGGCCGGCGCTGGATCGGTCAAATCATCAGCAGGCACATAGACCGCCTGTACTGAAGTAATAGAGCCCTTGGTGGTTGAGGTAATCCGTTCTTGCAAAAGTCCCATTTCCGTGGCGAGCGTTGGCTGATATCCGACTGCCGATGGCATACGGCCAAGCAAAGCCGAAACCTCGGAACCGGCTTGGGTGAAACGGAAAATATTATCAATAAACAAAAGTAAGTCTTTGTTTTCTTCATCGCGGAAATACTCGGCCATGGTGAGAGCTGTCAAAGCCACGCGAGCGCGCGCTCCCGGGGGTTCATTCATTTGGCCGAAAACCAAAGCGGTTTTGTCCAACACGCCGGATGATTTCATTTCGCGGTATAAATCATTGCCTTCGCGAGTTCGTTCACCGACTCCGGCAAACATGGAATAGCCGCCGTGTTCGGACGCGATATTGCGAATTAATTCTTGAATCACCACGGTCTTGCCAACGCCTGCTCCGCCAAACAAACCAATTTTTCCGCCTTTTAAAAATGGACAAATTAAATCAATGACTTTAATGCCGGTTTCCAGCACTTCATATTTGATTGATTGCTGAACAAATTCCGGAGCCGGTCTGTGAATCGGGTATTTTTTTTCCGGCTTAAATTCTTCCAAGCCGTCAATGGTGTCGCCTGTGATATTGAACATTCTGCCCAAAGTATTGTTGCCAACCGGCACGGAAATCGCAGCTCCAGTATCCAGCACTTCCTGTCCGCGTTTAAGACCGTTGCTGTTCCACCTCCAACACCAATGTTTTGCCATCAGGCATTTTGGTTTGTAAAGCGTTATAGATTTCCGGCAATTTTTCAGAAAATGCCACATCCACCACCACGCCGATTATTTGAGAAATTGTTCCTTTGTTCATAGATATAAAAATTTATTTTTAAGTAATTATTCCAATGCCGCGGCTCCGCCGGAAATTTCCGCGATTTCGCGCGTAATGTTAGCTTGGCGGGCCTGATTTAATGTAAAGACCAAATCATCAATCATTTCTTCAGCCGCCTCCGATGCGTTGCGCATAGCCATCATGCGAGCGCTATGTTCAGACGCGCTGGATTCCAGCAAGGCCTGATAAATTTGCGTTTCAATCAATCGCGGCAACATCTGTTCCAAAATTAATTCTGGACTTGGTTCAAAAATAAATTCAATCGGTTTTTCATCGGTTATTTCTTTTTCAAAACTGCGGTCGCCCAATGCCTTTAACATTTTTTCCAAATCCAATGGCGAAATCGGCAGAACCTGCCTGATAGTTGGCTTTTGCGTAATGGCGGAAACATAATCAGTGTAAATCACCGCCACTTTTTGAAAATTGTTTTTAACAAATTCTTCTTTAATGATTTTCGCGATTGGCGCCGCTTCCATTAAAGATGGTGTGTCGGAAAAATTATGAAAACTAGCTATTACATTAACGCCCAATTTTTTCATAATCCTTTCGCCTTTTTTTCCAATGGTAATGGCGCCTAAATTTATTTTTTTGCCGACCGATGGATTGATGCGTTCGCCAAATGAGCGTTGAATCGCGATTTTTTCAACATTTTTAATTTGTTCAATTGTTTTTTTATAGATATTGGCGTTAAATCCGCCGCACAATCCCCTATTGGAGCTGATTAGCACCAGCAAAATATTTTCCACTTTTCGCGCCTTCATCAAAGGATTGTGTTTCAAGCCCTTCATTTGCGAAAGTTTGTTCATCATTTCGCGCGCCAAAACAGCATAGGAACGAGTGGCTAGAGCCGCTCGCGTCGCTTTGCGCATTTTCGCCGCCGCCACCAATTCCATGGCTTTGGTGATTTTTTTGGTGTTGTTTACGGATTTGACGCGTCGTCTGATGATTTTGGCGTTTACCGGCATAGTTTATTTTACAAATTCTTCGCAAACTTTTTTTATTTCTCCTTCAATTTTTTCATCCCAGTCGCCTTTGACGATTTTTTTCAATAATTCCGGATTTTCGCGATGAGTAAATTCAACCAGTTTTTTTTCTGTTTCAGCGACTTTCGCAACTTCCACATTGTCAAAATACCCATTATTCACGGCGTAAATCGCGAGCACCTGATCTTCCACCGCGGCCGGGCTGTATTGCGGCTGTTTTAAAAGTTCAGTGATGCGCGTTCCGCGCTCAATTTGTTTTTTCGTCTCCGGATCCAGGTCAGACGCGAATTGAGCAAAGGCCTCCAGCTCGCGGAATTGCGCCATAGCCAATTTTAATTTGCCGGCCACTTTTTTCATTGGTTTGATTTGCGCGTCTCCACCCACGCGCGACACTGACAATCCGACATTCAAGGCCGGCCTGATGCCGCGATAAAACAAATCGGTTTCCAGATAAATTTGTCCATCGGTAATGGAAATGACATTGGTGGGAATGTAAGCAGTCACATCGCCGGCTTGCGTTTCAATAATCGGCAAGGCAGTCAAAGACCCTCCGCCAAAATCTTTATTTAATTTGCAAGCGCGTTCCAATAGCCGTGAATGCAGGTAAAAAACATCTCCCGGATAGGCCTCGCGTCCTGGCGGGCGGCGTAAAAGCAAAGAAACTTCGCGATAAGCCCAGGCCTGTTTAGATAAATCATCATACACGCACAAAACATCTTTGCCTTGATCCATAAAAAATTCACCCATGGCGCAACCGGCATAAGGAGCCAAATACACCAATGATGCGGGATCAGACGCGCCTGCCACCACCACAATCGTGTAATCCATAGCGCCGGTTTCTTTCAGTTTGGCCACAATGCGGGCGATTTTTGATTCTTTTTGGCCAATCGCCACATACACACAAATCATGTTTTTGCCTTTTTGGTTGATAATGGCGTCAATTGCCACGGCTGTTTTGCCGGTTTGGCGGTCGCCGATAATCAATTCCCGTTGACCGCGCCCGATCGGAATCATAGCGTCAATAGCTTTGATGCCTGTTTGCACAGGGGAGTTCACCCGTTCGCGTGTAATTACGCCTGAAGCGATTTTTTCAATCGGATAATATTTATTGGTTTTGATTGGAGCTCCGCCATCAATCGGTTCGCCCAAAGGATTAACCACGCGGCCAATCATTTCATCAGCCACTGGCACAGAAAGAATGCGGCCGGTTCTTTTGACAATATCGCCTTCTTTCAAATGTTTGTATTCGCCTAAAATCATTGCGCCGACTGTTTCGGCCTCAAGATTCAAAGCCACGCCAAAAGTTTTTTTAACGCCTTTTTCAGCCGAGGTAAATTCCAAAATTTCCGAGGCCTGGCACTCGGTTAAGCCGCTGATTTTGGCAATGCCATCGCCGATTTCAATAATGGCGCCGACTTCTTCCACCTCGGTCTTGGTTTCAAAGGCGGCAATATTTTTTTTAAGCTGTTCCACGATTGAGTTTACTGACATAATTTATTTTTCAATTTTAATAATTGTGTTGATAAACTCGCGTCAAAAATTTTATCGCCAGTAAAGATTTTTACGCCGCCCAAGATGCTCGGGTCAATTTTTGTCTCGGCCGCTACTTTGGCGCCAAAATATTTTTTAATTTTTTCAATCAATTCTCCGCTGATTTTTTCCGCGGCGGTGATTTCAATTTTCACCAGGCCGGCCAGTTTGTCAACGTAATCAATAAATTCTTTAATAATATTGTTTACTTGATTTAATTTTCTGTCTCGCGCCAAAAGTAAAACAAAATTTTTCAAGGCCTGTTCCAAATTTTTTCCGGTCAAGCCTGCGGCAACTTCGTACAATGCTTGCGCGTATTGTTTATTACTGTTTTTTTTCATAAAGCGGCGTCAGTAGTTATTTTTTCGGACCGGCGACGCACGTTGAGCGTCGCCTCTATCCTCGCTCGCTGTCATTTCGTATTATCTTTAATCTATTTGAGTTATCTTTTTTTCAATTAAAACCCTTTTTTCCCAGCTCGCTCCGGACGTCCTCAAAAACAACTACTGCTGCCTTTTAATACTATTTCAAACTTTTTAATGCTTCTTCAACAAATTTCTTATCTTTCTCTCCTGTCATTTTTTCTTTCAAAATTTTTTCTAGAGCCGCGATAATCAAATTGGCCGTCTCCCCCTTCAATCCAATCATCATTTCATCTTTCTCTTTTAGAATATTTTTTTTCGCCTGTTCAGCCAAGTTTTCTATCTCCTGTTTTGCTTTTATTTTAAGATTTTCCGATAATGTTTTGGCGTCTTTTTTAGTTTTTTCCAAAATTGTTTGAGCTTCTTTTTTGGCTTCGGAAATTTTGGCGCGGTAATCAACTTCACTGCGCTCCATTTGTTCTTGCGCTTTTTTGGCATTGTCCAGCCCACCATCTATCAGTTTTTGCCTTTCAGCCAGTTTTTTAACTAATGGTTTTAACACTAAAAACCACAAAATAATCGCTACAATGGCGAAATTGATTAATTGAAAAATAAAAAGCCGTCCATCCAAGCCCAATGATGCCATTAAACCGGTTTCTTCAACTGTTTCAGCCGTTTCAGCAACAGCTTTTGCGTAAGCGATATCAATAAAATACATAAGTTTTAAAATAATTTCATTTAGCCCCGAAAAATCGGGGCCGATCAAATTACTTTAAGGTAAACACCACCACCAAAGCGTAAATCGCAATAGCTTCGGCAAAAGCCGCGCCCAAAAGCATGGGGACAAAAATTTTGCCGGAGGCCTCGGGATTTCGGCCAATGGCTTCCATGGCCTTGGCCACTAATTTGCCGATGGCTAAAGCCGGGCCAATACTGCCAATACCAATGGCAAACGCTTTGGCCAAAGCGACAACAGACGCGTGTTCCATATTTTTAACCTTTCTGATACTTGTTGTCGAGAGGAAATAATTTTTAATCTCGCGCCAAGCATCATTAAATAATTTTTTAATGCTCTTCAGCTCCGTGCGGTTTAACTGTTAAAACCGATAAATACACTAATGTCAGCATAGCAAAAACACTAGCTTGAATCAATCCCACCAAAATTTCCAAAAGCATAAAAGGTGTTGGCACGGCCAAAGCGACCAAACTGCTCATTACCGTCATTAAAACCTCGCCGGCAAAGATATTGCCGAACAATCGAAGCGACAGTGATAAAACTTTGGCCATTTCGCTGATAATTTCAATTATTCCTACCCCGACTTCAATAATAGCGGTAAAAATGGCAATGGGACCGTGTTTAAAACTTTTTATCAAAGGCCAGATTTGGATAAATTTGTTCAAATGCGTAAAAATGCCAACAGTTACGAGGCCATACACATGAGAAGCCACCACCGCGGTCAGAGCCATGGCTACCGTGAGGTTTAAATCAGTGTTTGCCGGCCGCAACAAAAAATTATTGCCAAAAGTGATACTGCCGGTGCCTGGCAATAGCCCAAGCCAATTGGAAAGCAAAATAAAAAAGAAGACCGAGCCAACCAATGGCAAAAAGCGCAAAGTTGTTTTTCTGCTTCCTGTCACTTGATCAAAATAGCCGAATAATGACTCCAAAATGAATTCAAAAAAGTTTTGCAATTTTCCCGGGCGCAACGAGGCGCGTCGGCTGATTATCATTCCGATAATAAAAAAAATAATAATGGCGAGCCAAGCGTTTATAATTGTATTGGTGACAGGAATAATACCGAATAAATAGAATAATGTTTCCGGCGCGAGCGTTGGGATGTGCATAATAATTGTTGGATCCCCCGACGCGTCGGGTGATGATCCAGGCATTATGTCGGGGTCATTTCAAATTTTTGTATTCTTCTCCATATTTTTTCGCTTTTTGGTGGATTATTTTGCCGGAAATCAGCGCGGCAATCATAAATCCCAGCATTGTTAAATATGGCGTCAGGTGATATTTATTATCAAGATATTGTCCAATCAGCGCCAAAATTACCACTGGCGCGGCGATTGATGCGCCAAAATCGCCAGCGATTTTTAAGGCGAAAAAATAGTATTTTCTGTCGCTAGTTAATTTATCCATAGAATTGATATATTTTAATGTATTTATGAGTAAAAGTCAATAAGGTTTTATTTTGACACGAGGTCCTTCGCTTCGCTCAGGATGAAAATGTCAACTAACTGACATTTTCATTTTTGAGAATAAGTTCAGGGTATTTTTGACTGTCTGCTTTACCACTTCTTCAAATGAGATGTTTTTAATTTCAGCAATTTTTTTAGACACCTCAATTACCATCCATGGCTCGCATCGTTCTCCGCGATGCTCTTGCGGCGCTAAATAAGGCGAGTCGGTCTCAACTAAAATCATATTAAGCGGCGTATTTTTTACAACTTCAATCAAATTTAGTTGCGGCCCTGGATTGATTTTCTTGGCCGGAAAAGTTATCACTCCGGTAAAGCCAATGTTAAAACCCAAATCCAAATAGCCCTTGGCTTCCTGCCAATTTCCGGTAAAACAATGCGCCACTCCCCTGTTCTGTAATTTTCCATTTTGATAAAATTTTTGCAAAATCGGCAAGAGCGTCTGATGCGCGTCGCGACAGTGAATGACCATTGGCAAATTTAATTCCGTAGCCAACTCCGCCTGCGCCTCAAAGGTTTCTGTTTGAATTTCAGTCACTGTCTCCAGTGTTAAATTTTTAGGTAAATGAAAAAAATCCAATCCGGCCTCGCCGATTCCCACGACTTTTTCATCAATGGCCAGTTTTTTGTAAAAATTATAATCAAATTTTTCTTCGCGGCTGTGAAAATTTATTTCTTCTTCGTCAACTTCTTGCAAAGTCAAATGAATAGGGTGTAATCCAATCACCGCCCACAATCCGTCGTATCGACGCGCGTACTCCACTGCCCGCTTTGATGTGCTGGCTTGAGAGCCGACCACGATCATTTTAACTTCTCGCTCTAAAGAACGCCGAATCACTTCTTCGGCGTCATTTTTATAGGCGTTGAATTGTACATGACAGTGGGAGTCGATTAGCATGGTTATATTATTGATTGTATCTGTTTAAGCGCGGCTGGAAGCAAAGGCCACAAAATGCTGGAAATTTTAATCAAATACGAGGCCAGTCCGGATTTTAACATAGATCCGGTGAGCCATTCGTTAAATGGAAATTTGCTGATGAAAAATAAGGTCAATCCCACCACCAGCACGCCTTCAAATAATCCGAGTAAGCCGCCAAGCAAGCGATTGATAGTGCTTAAAAATGGAATGATTTTCAAAACACTGAAGACCTTTTCTATCAGCCAAAAAATAAATCCGACCAAACGATTGGCAATGATGAAGAGAATAATAAAAACAATCAGTTTGACGATATTGGGATTGCCGCCGGTGATGGATAGAGTCCATGTGGCAATTGGTTCATAATAATGACTGGCGACAAAAGCGCCGACTACCGTGCCAACCAAAGAGCCAATGGCGTGTAAAAAACCAAACCACAAACCGAAAAGAGTGAAACCACCGAGAATAATGAATAAAATAATGTCTAAATTGGTCATACAATTTTAGGGAAAATTGGCTCCCCTTTGATAATTTTAATTTCCGCTCTAAGTCCGCCCCAAATTTTTGCCTTATCCATGGCTTTGGCCTTTTCTTTTTCAATTGACAAGCCCAATTGCGTCCAAATTTTTTCCGCGGTTTCCGGCATTATCGGCAATAATAACCACCCCAACTGGCGCAGTGTTTCCAATAAATTATACATTAAATCATTCAATCGTCCGCGAGTGTTGTCGTTTTTAGCCAAATCCCATGGTTTTTCTTTGTCAATCAATTGATTAGCCGTGGCCACGACTTTCCAAATAACGCCCAGCGCCTCGTCAAAACGAAAATGATCCATAGCTGATTCAAAATCGCGCCAAATGTCAATTTCGCACAATGGGTCAAGTCCTTCAGCCGCCGCGCTGAATTTCGGCACTTTATTGTCGCAATATTTTTCAGTCATTGATAAAACCCGATGAACCAGATTACCCAGCTCATTGGCCAATTTATTGTTGTAGCCGTCTTTTAATCGCACTAAAGAAAAATCGCCGTCTTCGCCAAATTTGATTTCCGACAATAAAAACCAGCGAATGGCGTCATTGGAATAAATTTTTGCCAATTCCACCGGATCTACCACATTACCCAAGGACTTGCTCATTTTGTCGCCGTTGATGGTGAAATAGCCATGCGCAAAAATCGTCTGTGGCAAAGGCAGATCAGCTGACATGAGCATGGCCGGCCAAAGCGCGGCGTGAAATTTCAAAATATCTTTGCCAATCAATTGCAAATCCGCCGGCCAGAGTTTTTTAAAAAGCACTTTGCCTTTAATGGTTTTAGCGCCATAGTCAATTGCTGTCAGATAATTTATCAAAGCGTCAAACCAAACATAAATCGCTTGTTGGCGATGGTTGGGCACTGGAATGCCGCAAACGAAATTTTGCCGCGAAATGCTGACATCGGTCATGAAATCCTTGATGTAGTTTATTATTTCATTGCGGCGTTTTATCGGTTGAATAAAATCCGGATTGTCCGCGATATGTTTTATCAGCGCGTCGCGGTAATTCGTCAGGCGGAAAAAATAATTTTTTTCTTTGATTTTTTTGGCCGGTTTTTTGTGAATCGCGCAGTTGCTGTCAACCAAATCAGTTTCGGTCACAAAGGCCTCGCAACCCACGCAATAAAATCCTTCATAGGTCCCCTGATAAATATCGCCATTTTTTTGCACTTTGAGCCAGAATTTTTTCACCGCGTCCAAATGCCGTTTTTCCGTGGTGCGAATAAAATCATCATTGGAAATACCCAATAAATCCCAAGTGGATTGCCATTTGGCGCTCATTTTATCCAGATATTTTTTTAAATCCCTTTCATCTGCCACCCGCGCCGCTTCAAAGTTTTTTTGACTGTTTTCATCAGTGCCGGTTAAAAAGAACACTTCCGCGCCTTTGAGGCGGTGATAACGCGCCAAAACATCTGCCACAATAGTGGTATAGGCGTGGCCGATATGCGGCACATCATTAATGTAGTAAATTGGTGTGGATAAATAAAATTTAGGCATATTTAGAGCTATTTTAAGGATTGGGATTTGACAGGATTTTAAATAGTGGTATTATTGAAATGCGGTAGGAAAATACTTGGATAATCTACTTCTCCGGGTTAACGCCTACCGTGGGCGATGTGCTTTGTTCTGAACCTTTCAGATGAATTGAGTGTTCTATCTCTTGCCCCGTCTGATTGGAACAGTTCGAGGTTTCATCGCCCTCGAAAACCAATTTGGAGCGTAACGCTCTGAAACAACCAACTTCCATCTGTTCTCGGCAGCGACTTTCAAGTTCGCTGCCTCTTTTTTTAAATTGATTTTATCACCATTACAAATTCGCCCTTACTGGGGCCTTTTTTTATTTTTTCCAAAATTTGTTCGACTGTGCCGCGATAAATCGTTTCAAATTGTTTAGTTAATTCCCGAGCAACCATTATTTCTCTTTGCTGGGCGAACATTTGCAATTCAGACAGTGTTTTTATTATGCGATGCGTTGATTCATAAAAAATAATTGTTTCTTTTCGTGCGGCCAGTTCTTTGAAAAATTTTTGCCGTTTGTTTTTGTGCGGCGGAAAGCCTGCGAAATAGAATTTATCAGTTGGAAAGCCGGAAATGGAAAGCGCGGCAATGGCCGCGCATGGTCCGGGAATTGGAATAATTTCCTTTATTTCCGTATTTTTGGTCAAATTTTGAATTAATAAATTTCCTGGATCCGAAATCCCGGGTGTGCCGGCGTCAGTCACTATGGCCAAATTTTTGTCCTCGATAAGTAAATTGGCAATTTCTTTGATTTTTGATTCAGGCGAATGCTGGTAATAAATAATTGTCTGCTTGCTGATTTGATAATGATTCAGCAGTTTTTTAGTCACGCGCGTGTCTTCGCAAAGGATATAATCAACCGTTTGCAGTGTTTCCAATGCACGCAAAGTAATGTCTTTTAAGTTGCCAATAGGCGTGGCGACCACGAATAATTTGCCTTTATTCATATAGCTCTATTTTAGCAAAAAAGCTAAAAATGAGCAAACAAAAAATCCCCCGAATTGAATTTTGACTCACTCCTCCACCGCTATCGCCAAAGTCGGGCAGGCGGTAGCCGCGTCTTTGATTGTCTGTAACTCGTCGCCAGGAGGCAGAATTGCCTCGGCTTTTAAATTATCCTCACTCCATTTGTAAGAGCCCGGAGCTAGGGCAACGCAAGTGCCGCAGCCGATGCATTTTTCTTTGTCAATTTTGATGTTCATAGGCCAAAATATTTTTCTTTGTAAAATCTGATTAGCTCTTCAATCTCCTGAATTGCCTCGGGCGAGCCAACGCCGACTTTTAATTTGGCTTGCACCTGTTCCAGTGTTTGCGCGCCGTCCAGCACCGCCTGTTCAATATCATGGTCGGTAATTTTTAAAATTGGGTCAATGATTTTTCCGCCCTCCATCATAACCCGTTCATGCTGGCCTGATTTATGAAAATAGTCATTAATAGCCGCTCGCAAGGCCTTATCTCCCAACACTGAACAGTGAATTTTTCTATCAGGCAATCCGCCCAAGCGCGTCATAATGTCTTGCGGTTTTATTTTTAATGCCTCGTCAATTTTTATTCCATTATTTTCTTTTATCATTTCCGAAAGCATTGATGTTGAGGCGATGGCCGAGCCGCAACCAAAAGTGCGCCAGCGGCAATCAACTATTTTGTCTGTTTTGGAATTAATTTGTATCCACATTACCATTTCATCTCCGCAAGCAGGCGAGCCAACACGGCCAAGTCCGTCAAATTTAAAAGACGCTTCCTCGTCGGTTTTTAGAAAATTTTTCGGATTGAAAAAATGTTCTTTGACAATATCAGAATAATACCAAGGGTCGCCCACGGAAGTTACTCCATCAAATGTATATGGACTGTTCGACATAATATTTATTTCTTGTACTTCGGATGTTTTTTACTTTCACCCATGTCCAACCTCGCCGGTGAAATTTCGCGCAATTTTTCAACTATTTCCTGCAAAACTTTTAAAACATAATCAATATCCGCCTTGGTGGTGCCGTGCCCCATTGTAAAGCGCAAAGATCCGTGCGCCATTTCATATGGCAAGCCAATGGACAACAGCACATGCGACGGATCCAATGATTGTGAAGTGCAGGCCGAGCCAGTGGCGGCTTGAATCCCATTTTCGTCCAGATACAGCAACATAGCTTCGCCTTCCACATTTAGAATACTCACATTTAAATTGTTTGGCAAGCGTTGAGTCGGGTGTCCATTTAATTTTATTTTGGCCATTTTTTTCATTAGGCCTTGTAAAAAATACTCGCGCAAAGCAGTCAAACGCGCGTTTTCTTTTTCTTTATCATTTTGCGCCAGCCGCAATGCTTCGGCCAAGCCGACAATGCCAGCCACATTTTCCGTTCCGGCGCGTAGGCCGAATTCCTGTCCGCCGCCGACAATCAGCGGCTGAATTTTTACATCTTTTTTCTTATACAAAACACCCACGCCTTTGGGCCCGTAAATTTTACTGCCATTTAAAGTGAGTAAATCAGTATGCAAACGATTGATATTCAAATCCAATGTTCCGGCCGCCTGGCAGGCATCAGTATGAAAAAGTACCCGTTGTTTTCCTTGTCTTTGGGTCGCATTGTATTTTAACAGCGCCTTGCCAATTTCCGCGATTGGTTCAATCGTGCCAATTTCATTATTACCATACATTATTGTTATTAAAATTGTTTCCGGCTTGATGGCGGCGATCACTTGTTCCGCGATAATAATCCCATCTTTGTCCGGCTTGAGACAAGTGACAGCAAAGCCCTCTTTTTCCAATTGTTTGCAGGCATGCAATACGGCATGATGTTCAATTTTTGTCGTGATAATATGGTTGCCGGTTGCGCGATTAGCTCTGGCCGCGCCCAAGACAGCTAAATTATCCGATTCAGTGCCGCCGCCAGTGAAAATGATTTCATTTGGCGTGCCAGCCAAAATATCAGCGATAATTTTTCTGGCTTCCATCATGGCTTTTAGTGAACGCCGACCCAAATTATACAACGCCGAAGGATTGCCAAATTCCTCTTGCAAAAATGGCATCATTTTTTTCAGCACTTGTTTGTCCAGTGGAGTTGTCGCCGCGTGATCCAGATAGATTTGTTTAGTCATAGTTAAAACGGCAGTGTCAAATTTATATTATGCCTTTCTTCCATTGGCTTCACAACCGGCGGCGTGAAATTCACCGGAAACGGACGAGTTTTGCCGCTGGACAGCTCAATAAAAAATAGTTGTCGATTTTTTTTGCCAAATTCGTACAAATCGCGCGTGATGCGGACATCATCAACGCAGTATTTTTCAATCTTGTCCCACTCCCCTGTTTTAAACCACTCAATCGCCTGCAAACCGTGTCCTGATTTTTCCACACCCAGAGTCGCTTTAGCAACATCATTTAATTTTAAACGAAAACCCAACGCGTTTTTTATTTGTTCCAAAATATCCAATTGCGGCAGTTTCGTCAGGTCGCCGCTGTAATAATTATTTAAAACAGTCAAATCAAAATGCCGCGAATTATAGCCGATGACGCGGTCAGCGTGTTCCAACAGTGGCCACATCTCTTTGAGCTGTTCTTCTCGGAAAGTTAAAAATTTATTATTTGAATAATCATAAATCACTGCCACGGACACTTTTAATTCGGGAAAACGATGCGGGCCAAAATCCGCGAAAGTATTTTGGGTTTCAATATCTATCACAATTTCGGACATATTTAGTATTGCATTAAAGTTTTAACTTTTTGCGCTTTTTCCGGCTTGTTCGCCAGTATTTTTTCAATGTTATAAGTGCCAAAGCGCGGAGCTTCAATAAATCCGCGCATGGCGGCTTGCGCCAGCCAGCCGGATTGCAGCCAATCAAAGAGCCATTCGGCGGTGTAGCGCGGGTCGTTTTGCGAAATGCCGGCGCCAATTGTTTTTAGCCACAAACGATTAAATTTTTCCTGCGAGCCAATGGGCGGGGCCATAATTATGGGAATGCCCAAGGCCGGATAAAACGACAGTTCGCTCGGTTTTGTCCAGAGGACATCGGTTGTCCGCAGCCAATTATTAAATTCAGCAAAGTATTTGGTTTTGTCTTGTTGAAAAAGTATGTGAATTTCTTTACCCAAATGGCGCGTCAGTCCGGCATTTTCAACTGCTTTGATAAAATAATCGTGAACATCAACATGCGTGCCAGCGATTAAATTTAGGCGCATGGATTTGGCTTCAATTTTTTGTTTCAAACTTTTCAACATTTTCGCGCCGATTTCCCTTTGCGCTCCGGCTCCGCCAACAGCAAATGTGACTGTAAAAGGATGATTGTGTTTTTTCGGCAATTTTTTCATTTTCAAATGCTCTTTGATATTTTGATGATATCTTTTTAAATAACGGCCGGCCGCGTCCAAATTAAACAGGCGATGTCCCATGTCATGGCGCAGAGCGCTTAAATTTTCTCCACCCAGATTTTCTTTGGGCAGAGGAAAGCCTGTCAGAAAAATTTTCTCCGGTTGCACGCCGTAAAGTTTCAATCGTTCCACCACGCGATAACACGGAGCAAAATAGTTGACGCGACTGTTTTGCGGTTTTAAA
This sequence comes from Candidatus Magasanikiibacteriota bacterium, assembly GCA_016214465.1. Taxonomy (GTDB): domain Bacteria; phylum Patescibacteriota; class Patescibacteriia; order Magasanikbacterales; family UBA10003; genus UBA10003. The sequence goes on along the minus strand of JACROI010000053.1, from coordinate 3,466 downwards.
TCGGCCCAAACCCGCGCGATGTCCGCGTCGCAGATAATGCAATAAATTTCGCCTTTGTAGCCAAACTGTTCGGCCATGAAAGCCACGGCGAAAAAGCTGGTAACGAGCGGCCGCGGTTTTTTATTTAATTTTTCAATCAAATGTTTGCCCCAATTTCTGCTTTTGACCAAAGCCATGGTTTCTTTCAATTGTAAAGTTGGTTGGGATAAATCTCGTTTTGGATAAAATTCCGGAATGGCTTGAAAATGATCATAAAGATCAAAGGCCTTTTGACCAACAACAGGAATCCGCGTCAGGCGCGAGATAAATTCATACAAATGGCGGCTGGTTTCCCAAATTTTTTTATCGCTGTCTGGAATGCCGCGATAGGTATTGGCGCTGATAATACCGCCTTGCGCCAAGTGTTTCAATGGAAAAGTGGCGCGCTGATGGCCATAACCCATATCCACTGTCACCAGCCAAATTTTATGATTGTGTTTTTTGAGCATATCACAATGATTTTATTTATTCATTGTAGTATATTTTTAAAATATTGACAAGAAACACTGATTTGGTATGCTTGTTTTAAGAAAAATCTGCCTATCGGCAGGCAGGTATGCTTGCGGGCGCAGGCATATTCTGGCAAATTTCAACATTGGGAGGATATCAATGCGAAACAGCGAAAGAGAAGCCGTGGCTGTTGAGGCGGCCAATACAGTGCGTCAGCTCACGCAATTGCCGTTTCCATTTGAGCACGATGATGACGGACCGATCGGCCTGGTGTTGGGTACTGGCTGGGGCGATGTTTTGTCAGTAACCAATCCATTTAAAATTGCCCTGTCGCAAATTCCCGGATTTTCCAAGATAAACCATCTGGAAGGCCACGCTCGCGAGTTGGTGGTCGGCCAGGTCGGCAACAAGCGTGTCTTGGCCCTGCGCGGTCGAATCCATCTCAATGAGGCGCCGGCAGATCCGGAGCTGTATAAGATGGTGCGCTTGCAGATTGAGATGCTCTTGCAACTTGGCGTGAAAAATCTCATTCTCACAAGCGCTGTCGGCGCGTTGAAACCGCCAACAGCCAGTGTTGGGAATGTTGGATGTGACCGTCTTGCTGTCGGAGACATCTGCGTGGTTGACGGATTTGTCACTCTCTTCGCGCCGCAAATGCCGCTTTGGGGTGGCGAATTTTGCTCGCCGGAAGACGCTTTGGACGAACAACTTCAGAAAATCGCCAGAATATATTGTCATGATTTGTGCGCCAATACAGGCGGCCATGTCATGTTGACAGGACCTTGGTTTGAAGGTCGAAAATATGATAAACGTTTTCTAGCGCAGACCGGCGCTAAGGTCGTTGGCATGAGCGGCCTGCCTGAGGCCTGCGTGGCAGCTCTTTATCCAGGCGTACGCGTACTGTATCTGTGCTTTGTCACGAATGACGATGTGGAAGAGCACTCTCATGAAGAAAATCTCGCGCGCGCCAAGGTGGCTTCGTCAAAACTTGGCGGCTACCTTGAGCGCGTCATTGGTAGAATATAGGCCATAACCCATAACCACGCCTGTTGCCGAGGGCAAAATTGTACTTGCCGACAAGCAGGGTTGCGCAATCCAATAATACATTCGTAACGAATGGGCAAGATTGGATTTTCCAGGCCATCCGCGCAATGGACGGAAGGGAGGTTTAAGGAGCTACTTGCCAGCTCCTTTTTTATTTTCTCATTAAAATAAAAAAGACGGAAATAAATTCGTCTAATTTGTTGGCTCCGAGGGTGGGATTCGGACCCACGACCAACCGGTTAACAGCCGGTCGCTCTACCACTGAGCTACCTCGGAATAAATTTTCATAAAGAACTGCCTAACTTATACCAAAAATACGCCCGTTTGTCAAAACAGCTTAATAATCCTTCAATTTTTCAATCGCCGCAAATGTTTGCAATCGTTCCAAGGCTTTGGCCTCGATCTGACGAATGCGTTCGCGCGTTACATTAAATTCCTTGCCAACCTCTTCCAAAGTATGAGACACCCCATCTTTCAATCCAAAACGCATTTCCAAAATTTTCTGTTCGCGCGGGGATAAATCCTTAATCGCCTCCACAACATAATCCTTTAACAAATGCAAAGCAGCCGAGCGATCCGGAGAAATGTTTTTTACATCTTCAATAAAGTCCTCCAGAGTGCTGTCTTCGTCATCATCGCCCACTGATGTTTCCAAAGACACTGTTTCTTGTGAAATTTTTAAAATGTAATTAATTTTTTCCACGTCCTCACCTATTTCAGCCGCGATTTCTTCAGATGTTGGTTCCCGTCCTAAATCCTGCACCAATTGCCGCGTAATTGTCTGCACTTTGTTGATGTTTTCCACCATGTGCACCGGAATGCGGATGGTGCGAGATTGGTCAGCCAGAGCGCGCGTGATGGCCTGCCGGATCCACCAAGTGGCGTAAGTTGAAAATTTGTAGCCCTTGCGATATTCAAATTTTTTCACGGCGCGAAAAAGTCCGATATTACCCTCTTGAATCAAATCCAATAGTGACAATTGCTTGCCTACGAATTTTTTGGCAATGGACACTACCAAGCGCAGATTTCCTTCAATCAATTTTTTATCCGCTTCTTTGTCACCACGTTCTTTCCGTTTGGCCAAAGACAACTCCTCCGCGCCTGTCAACAATGGAATTTTGCCGATTTCGCGCAGATACATTTGTATGGAATCAGCGGTTAATTCATCTAACAGCTCCATGCTGACTGTCTTGGCCTGTTTTTCTTCTTTTTTCTTCTTCTTGGGAGCGTCTTTTTTTCCTTCTGTTTTGGTCAATAAGTCCTCTCTGGTTTCCACGATGTTGAGCCCCAGTTCTTCAATTCTATTTAAAAAATTTTCATAGACATCAAGATAATCCTCGACTTCAGGAAAAGCGTAGATAGTTTCGGTTTCGGTTAAAAATCCGCGTTGATGACCCTTTTTGACGAATTTATCAATGGCTTCTTGGCTTGGAGGAGTCGCTTTTGGCGCGACGGGAAGATGTATTTTTTTAATTTTTGTTGCTTTTGGCGATTTTTTCTTAATGATTTTTTTGAGGGTTTTCTTTTTTTTTGTAGGCTTTACTTTGATAATTTTACGTGGTTTTTTCAATTTAAATTTTAATGACAGCTGTTTGGAATGAGCTTTCTTTTTTTTATCCGCCGGCCGGCGAATTTTTTTCTTGAGAACTTTCTTTTTTTTTAAAACTTTTTTCTTCATATTTGCTATAATAATTCCTTGAATTTAGTCATCAATTCCGTCATTTTCGCGTTATCGCCTTTTTCTTCTGCCAGCTTCATTTCTCGTTCAATTTGGCGACGAATGTTCCCAGTATAACACAAATTTAGAAAATCCACTATTTTTAAGGCCTCATTTAATAATTTATCTTGGCTTAAACTGGCGAATTTCTGTTCATAAAGCAATTCCAAAATATCAATCATTTGACAACTCTCCGCAGACAGGTTTGTTTGTCTA
>JACROI010000046.1 GCA_016214465.1 Candidatus Magasanikiibacteriota bacterium | reverse complement strand
ATGTGACTGCCGACACCAATATCGTGCGTAAGTACATGGGTAAAGCCGATTTGTCTGAATTGGCTATCGGCGACAAATTAATGGTGGTAGGCAAATTGCAGGAAGACGGTTCTGTCAATGCAAGTTTGGTAAAGGACGAGTCCATTCAGATTACTTTTCAAGCCCGCAATGGCGAGGTGATGTCAATTGATACGGCCGCAAGTACTTTTGTCATCAAGAATGATAAAAAAGAATTCAAGATATTTGTCACCGCAAATACCAAGTTTGCCAAAGTCGGTATAAAATTACCCACTTTTGCGGATTTGAAAGTTGGCGATAAAGTGGTGGTGCGCGGCGTGATTCGCCAAGCGGCCAATGAAATTACCGCTGATTCAGTAGTGATTAAGCCCAACATGGAATTGCTGAAATTACAGCAGGAAAAAACCAGAGTGGAAACAGTAATCGCGCAGATGAAAAAGAAATTGGAGGAAGCTGAAAAACGATTGGCGGAAATAATCGCCAAACTTGGGACTCAACCCGTCACACCAACAGCTACTCAATAATATTTAGTACATAAAAAAATACTCCCTCACGGGAGTATTTTTTTATTGTTTATCCAATGTTTCATTTACTAATTTATCCGCTTCGGTGTTTTGTTCGCGCCGGATATGGTGATAAGATATTTTTTTAAATTTCACTGATAGGTTCCAGATTGATAAAAATATGGGAGCAAGGCCTTTGTCGCGTACTTTATATTCGCGATTTAATTGCTTAACCATGAGTTCGCTGTCGGCATAACAAATAATTTCCGTGCCGCCCAACTCGGTTGCTTTTTCCAAAGCCAAAAGTAAAGCGCGGTATTCGGCCTGATTATTGGTGGTTTCACCAAGATATTTGCCAAAGGCCTCCACCACTGCGCCTTTTTCATTTTTAATGACAATACCGGCCGCTGCCGGTCCGGGATTGCCCCGCGCTCCACCGTCCGTATAGATATTTAATTTCATAATAATGTATACAGGCTCGGCAAGTAATTTTCTTTGCTCGGATAAACTCGCCTGACCTTTCAGGCCATCGGACTCGGCGTTCTCTACCTTAGCCATCGCAGAACGCCTCGTCCTGGCTCAAACATATCCTCGCTTCAGAAAATCACATTGCTTCCGCCTGTTTTTTTTAAATCCACAATTTTTAATTGCAACTCCCTATTCCCATTCCACTGATTCACTGAAATCTCAAACACCACGTCAATTTTGTCCCCGATTTTCAATGCCTCACACCAATTAGTCCCGACTCGCTCCTCGTCGCCAAAACCAAACCCGATCATTTTATGCGTCAGGCCGTTATTATGTTTCACCAGTAATTTCAAATGTTGGCAATTCGCGCCCAAGGCCTCCACTCTGGCTACTGTGATATCTTTAGCCAAATACTTCGGCATTGGATTGTTTTCACCAAACGGCTCAAATTTTCCCAAGGAATCATACAATTCCCAATTGATTTCTTCCAAATTTATTTCCGCGTCAATTGATAATATGGGCGTTAAATCCTTGGCGCGAGCGTCTTTCGCTACGAGTGCGGTTAGGTCTTTTTTAAAATTTTCCAATTGTTCTGCGTCTTTTATAGTGAATCCGCAGGCCTGTGGATGTCCGCCGAATTTTTCAAAATATGTTTTTAATTTTTCCAATTTGGCAATGATGTTTATTTCATCAATACTTCTGCCTGAACCATGAATCGCATCGCCCTTTTTAGTCATCACCAGTACCGGCCGATAAAATTTATCGCAAAGACGCGAAGCAACCAGGCCGACCAGTCCCAACGGCCAGCCCTCTTTTATCGCGAAAAGTATTGGCGCGTCTTTTTGTTTTTCTTGTTCAATAATTTCGCGCGCTTGATTAGTCATTTTTTCAGTGATTTTTTGCCGTTCTTTGTTGTTAGCGTCAAGTTCGCGCGCCAGTTCTTTTGCTTCAATAGGATCTTGCGCAATCAATAATTGATAAGCAGTATTGGCGTGTTGCATTCTGCCGGCGGCATTGATGCGCGGTGCGATTTGAAAGCCGATGTTCTCGGCAGTAAGAATATTCTCGGGATTTTTATTCAATCCTGTGATTTCAATCAGCTGGCGCAAGCCCAGTCGTTTGGTTCTGTTTAAAACAATCAAGCCATATTTTGTAAGCGTGCGCGATTCGCCAAGCAAAGGCACCATATCAGCCACCGAGGAAATCGCCACCAAATCTAAAAGCCATTTTTCAGATGCCGCCACATCATTGTGAGGAAGCGAAGCGACCGAAGCATTCTCGTTTTTGTCATTGCGAGCCGCAGGCGAAGCAATCTCGTTCTCTGGTTGTTTGAGATTGCTTCGCTTTGCTCGCAATGACGCCAGTAATGCCTGCGCCAGTTTGAACGCTACTCCGCAGCCGGAAAGTCCTTTATCAGGGTAGGTTTCTTTCGGGACCTTGGGATGAATAATTGCAAAAGCCGGCGGTAATTCAGGCGGCACAGTATGGTGGTCTGTAATAATCACATCCACGTTATTTTTTTGCGCCAATTCCACTTCGGAGAAATTGGAAATGCCGCAATCGCAAGTGATAATTAATTTCGCGCCCGAAGCAATTAACAATTCCACCGTGTCTTTGTTCACCCCATACCCTTCCAGTTCTCTGTCAGGCAAAAAAACATCCAAATGTTTCGCGCCAAGCTCTTTTAGCGTTGAGTAGAGAATTACCGCGGCGCAAACGCCGTCAGCGTCATAGTCGCCGTGAATCACAATCAATTCATTTTCGGCAATGGCTTTAAAAATTCTCTCCACGGCTTTGGCCATGTTACGAAAAAGATTCGGGTCGTGAACATCTTGCGAATAATCAGGGTTTAGAAATTCGTCAATTTGGGTTTGTTCAATCAGACCGCGATTGTAAAGCAATTGCAAAACCACTTCTGAAATTTCCGGAAATTGTTCACGGAATTTTTGGCTTATTTTAGGCAATATCTGCCATTTTTTGGGCATAGATTATTGCAACGCCGGAGCGATTGTCCATACCACCATTCCCAGAATCGTCATCGCGCTGACAAAAATCCAGAAAATTTTAACTATTGTTTTTCGTTTCATAAAATTTCGGTCATTTTTTTAAAATCGCCAAATATGTCTCTGTTGGAATTTGCACATGTCCGGCCGCTTTCATGCGCGTTTTGCCTTTTTTCTGTTTTTGCAATAATTTTGATTTGCGCGTCCAATCGCCGCCGCTCATCTTCGCCAACACATCTTTGCGCATGGCAGGAATCCGTTCGGACGCGATAATTTTTCCACCAATCGCCGCCTGAATTTTAATTTCAAACATCTGGCGCGGCAAGCTTTCTTTTAATTTTTCCGTTATTCGGCGCGCCATATTATACGCTTCCTGACGATACACGAGCGATGCCAAGGCCTCCTGGTCTTCTTCCGCCACGAGAACATTTAATTTCACAATATCAGCTTCTTTGTAATCAGATAATTCATAATTTAGCGAGGCATAGCCGGACGACGCGCTTTTCAAACGATCATAAAAATCCACTAGAATCTTTTCCTCTGCCAAGGCCATAATCTGGCCGATAAATTCCTTTGGCGCGACAATATCGGCTTTGACCCAGGGTTCCTCGGCTTTGATAATTTGCGACGGGTCTGGCCACTCGGCCGGGCTTTTAATGATTTTTGTTTCACCCGAGGTCTTGGTCACTTGGTAAGCCACTGACGGCACGGTAACAATAATCGGCAGTTTGTATTCGCGTTTGATTCTTTCCTGAAAAATATCCAGATGCAACAGTCCTAAAAATCCACAGCGAAAACCAAAACCTAAAACACTGGATTGTTCCGGTTCAAAAATTAAAGACGAATCGCTAAGTTTTAATTTTAAAATACCTTGGCGCAAATGCTCATAATCAGCGCCTGATTGGCAGAAAATTCCTGCAAAAACCATTGGATTAACTTTTTTGTAGCCGGCGAGCGGTGTAATTTTTTGGTCATCGCGAGCCCGAATGGCGTGGCGATCTTGTCGTTGATCGAGATTGCTTCGCTCTGCTCGCAATGACAGTGTGATAGTGTCGCCAACTCGGCATCCTTCAATGTTTTTCAATCCGGTGACAATGTATCCGATTTCTCCGGTTGCTATTTTTTTGCTGATATTGTATTTTGGTTTGAAATATCCCACCTCCAATACTTCGCTCGTAAGTCCGGTAGCCATTAAAAACATTTTGTCTCCGGCTTTGATTTCTCCGTCAACTACGCGACAGTAAGCCACCACCCCGCGATAGTCGTCATACACGGAATCAAAAATCAAAGCGCGCAGTGGTTTTTCAGCGTCATTTTTTGGCGGTGGTACCATATCAATAACAGTAGCAATGATTTCTTTCACGCCCTCGCCGGTTTTGGCCGACACGCGCAAAATATCTTTTTTCTCGCAACCCAATAAATTTATTATTTCATTTTCGGTTTGCTCCACACGCGCGTTTTGCAAATCAATTTTGTTAATCACCGGAATAATTTTTAAATTTTGCTCCAATGCCAGATACAGATTGCCAATGGTCTGCGCCTGCACTCCTTGCGACGCGTCAACCAAAAGTATGGCGCCCTCCACTGCCGCGAGAGAGCGCGAAACCTCGTAATTAAAATCCACATGCCCCGGCGTGTCAATCAGATTGAGAATATGTTCGTTGTATTCCATCCTCACCGGAGTCAATTTAATGGTGATTCCGCGTTCGCGCTCCAAGTCCATTGAATCAAGCAATTGCGCTTTCATTTCCCGTTTGGCAACGGTGCCTGTAAATTCCAAAAGACGATCGGCCAAGGTGGACTTGCCATGGTCAATATGGGCAATAATGCAGAAATTGCGGATGTTGTTTATCATAGGTTACACCTCTCCAATTCCCGACACATCTCTCGGCAAGTTGGCGCGGCGCACCAGTCGTTTTTTTATTGTCTCAATAAACACAAACATTTCATGACCGCGCAGTATTAAGCCGGTCAGTACATATATAATCAATCCGCCAATTCCGGCCAAAGTACCTTGCGCAAAAATTCCCAAAAATGTTTCCATATTCACCATCGGCGCGATTACCTGTTTTAATCCCTGAATTGTCAATCCCATTAACAGCGCGGCCACGGACATTTTGTACACCGCGCGCAAAATATTTTCTTCATCAAGCGAACCCAGTCGAAAACGCAGAGCGATCCAAAATAGCGCCGTGTTTATCATCCAAGATAGAGTAAACGCTAAGGCCAAGCCCTTCACGCCAAAATTGATTGAGCGCGTGAAATACCAGCTCAAAGCAATGTTCACAATTACCGTTACTACGCCGATTTTCAATGGTGTCCGTGTATCTTCCATGGAATAAAATGCGCGAGCTAACAGCATGCTCAAACATTGCGCGAACAAACTCAATGAAAAAAATGCCAAAGTGTCGGCAGTGCGAACAGTGGCGTTCCAATCAAACGCGCCCGAGCCCAAAGCCACGCGCACGATTTGCGCGCGCAACATTAAAAAAATCACCGATAGGGGAATAATAAAAAACAAAATCTGCCGCGCGACCGAAGAAATATTTTTAATCATGCCCGGCCAATTTTTTTCCGCTGCCAAAGCTGAAAGAGTCGGCAGTGCGGCAACAGCGAAAGACACGCCCACAACACCCAAAGAAAACGATTGCAGATTATACGCGTAATTAAAAATAGTCACGGCGCCAACTGATAAAGTGGAAGCGATCGCTGTGATAAACACCATATTTAACTGCAATGCCGCGAGTCCCAAAGTGCGCGGAATCATTAACTTGATTATCATCAGGAAATTTTTATCATGCCAATTAAAAATAGGGGAATATCTGAATCCTGCGCGCCACAGAGACGGCAACTGAATCAGTAAATGCAGAAACGCGCCCAAAATCACGCCCAAGGCCAGTCCGGAATATCCAAAAATCGGCACCAAGACCGTCGCGCCGATGATAATTCCCACATTGTAAAAAATCGGCGACAAAGAATAAATGAAAAAATTTTTAAGCGATTGTAAGACCCCGCCCACCACGGCCGAAAGCCCCAATAAAATCGGGCTTACCAGCATAATGCGCGTGAAAATAATCGTTAGTTCTTTTTTTTCTCCGTCAAACCCTGGCGCAATCATCGGCACGAGCCATGGGGCGATCAAAATTAAAATAAAAGAAATTGTTGCCAAAGCCACTGCTAGGATATTTATGGTATTGCTGATTAATTTCCAGGCTTTTTTTTTGTTCTCGCCTGATTGCAAATAAATTTTGGTGAAAATGGGAATGAGTCCGGCTGACAGCGCGCCGATAATTGAAAGAGTGTAGAGCAAATCCGGAATTTTAAAAGCGGCGTAATACGAATCCATCACCGGTCCGGCTCCAAAATAGTGCGCCAAAACGCGATCGCGAATCAGCCCCAACAGTCGTGAAGCCAAAGAAGCCGCGCCCAAAATGATCGCGGCTCCGGTAATGGTTTTGGATTGATTGTTAAGAAATTTGGAAATCATGGGGTTGCCGGATAATCCACGCGAAGTGAAAAATCAATCGTGTCTTTTTGTTCATCGGATTTGGCAATGGTCAGCCGGCCGGTCACGCGGTCTTTTTGAAAATTCAAATCTGTGTTTTTACTTAACATCGTCACAGTGTAATCTTGCTTTTTTAGATTTTTTTCAAAAAATTTGTAGACATCAATTTCTTTGGCATCAATTTTTTCACAAGTAATTGTGATTGTGTCAACGGATATTTTTGACGGAGATTTTTGTAAGATATTGCCCAACTCGTTCCAATTCAGCCGTTCGCCAGCCGCCACTTCGCCTTTTTCATTGATTGTTTCCGGCACCAACTCTGGATTTATTATAAATAAAATATAATTGAGGGTAAGTTTTGGCACGCGCGCCAATTGTTGAAATGAAGTATCTTTGTTTTGGCTGGGCAAATAATAAATTCCGGCGCGTTCTTCAAATTTATACAAAGGAATGTCAGTCGGGAAATTATTGGGCAAGGCGGCCAGCCGTTGAGCCCCCGGCTCGCTCCAAAACCAGCCAATCAGCAAAAAAATAATCACCGCGAGTACGGAACAACTAAAAAGCCAACTGCACCCGCGCCGTAAACAGGATTTTCGGTTGACAAGCGGCGGCTCTTCAATCAAGGCCGGTTTTGTGTCATGGGTAATTGGTTGCGCGATTTGATCGTCCATAAATGACATTATAGCAGAACGATGATGAATTGAGAAGAGCCGTGTGGTATAATACGGATGTATGTATTTAACATTTTGCGGCTCCGATTTGGAAGTAACCGGTTCGTGCCATTTTTTGGAGCACGACGGAAAAAAATATCTGATTGACTGCGGCATGTGGCAAACCAGCCATTTTATTGATAAACGCAATTATGAGCCGTTTTTGTTTAATCCAGTGGAAATTGAGGCGGTGATAATTACTCACGCTCATTTGGACCATATTGGCCGTTTGCCAAAATTGATTCACGATGGATTTAAGGGCAAAATTTACGCGAATTTGGCTACGGCTGATTTGACGCGGCTGATGCTTTTGGACGCGGTGGAAATCATGCGTTACAACCAGAAAAAATATGGGGATCAAATGCTTTTTGATGAAAATGATGTGAAAG
>JACROI010000042.1 GCA_016214465.1 Candidatus Magasanikiibacteriota bacterium | reverse complement strand
GCGCTTTTTTCTTTTTTTTCATTTAACACTTCAGCGATGCTTACAAAATCATCCCAGCCCTTTTGCGCGTTTTTGTTCAATCCGTCGCGAATGCCGCTGGTGGATAATTCCAACAAATCCTTTGATTGGCAAGCTTTGGCAATAATCATTCTGGCTGTTTCATGTCCAATACCCTGAAAAATTTCCAACACCCGAAACCAGGCGATTTCATCTTTTAAATTATTCACCACGCGTAAAATGGAAATGGTGTCTTTGATGTGAGCGCGCTCAAAAAAACGCATTCCGCCGCGCATTTCATACGGGATTCCGGCTTTTGCCAGCTCAATTTCCAAAATCTGCGCGTGAAAAGCCGCGCGGAACAACACGGCCAAATCCTTTAAAGGATTCCCGGCTTCTTGCAACTTCCGCACGCGCTGTCTATCATTGGCCAGATTCAAAATGTTAGGAGTGGAGCGATAATTGGTTTCCAAACGAAAAATTTTGGCTTTGGGAAATTCTTTGGGAAATTCCAAAATGTTATTTATGTCAGCGGCGCGGAAAGAATAAATTGATTGCGCGTCATCGCCCACCACCAATAAATTTTTATGAACCGACGCCAATAATTTTACAATCGTGGCCTGTAAACGATTGGTGTCCTGATATTCATCAATCAAAATATATTGAAATTGCTCGGCCAGTTTTTTTAACACGGCCGATTTTTGCAAAACCTCATACCAATTTATCAACAAATCGTCAAAATCCATTACATTGGATGATTTTTTCTTTTTTTGATAAAGATTGGTCGCCTCTTCAATATCGCCGGCCACTTTGGAAAAAGAGGAATTTTTCCAATCAATCGCTTCTGTAAGCGTGATTTGCGCATTGCGGCTGAAAGAATACAAAGCATGAATCAGTCCGGCCGATGGAAATCGTTTGGAATCGGAAAAATGCAATTCTTTAACGCAGGATTTTAGCAATGTTTCAGCATCATCTTGATCCAAAACGGAAAAATTCGGCTGATAACCGAGTAATGGCGCGGTAGCGCGCAGGATTCTATTGGCAATGGCGTGGAAAGTTCCGCCCCATAGCCCATCGGGCTTTTTACCGATTATTTTTTCCACCCGCCCCAGCATTTCCTTGGCCGCTTTGTTGGTGAAAGTTAAAAGCAAAATGTTTTCCGGCTTCACACATTTTTCCAAAAGATGAGCCACGCGATAAGTGATGGTGCGCGTCTTGCCTGAACCGGCTCCGGCTAAAACCAAACAATAGCCGTCGCCATGGGCGACGACTTCCAGCTGTTCTGAATTGAGTTCTTTGATAAAATCAATCATTCAATAATGATCATCGCCTTTCTTCCTTTCAAAATATCTCCGTCTTCTCTCCAATCATGAATGGCATTATACAGCGCATCCATATTATATGTAAAATCTTCTCCGCGGCGCGTGCCCGGATCATTGGTAATAAATCGTCCATCTTTAGTGTAACCCTTAATCACGAGCATGTGATACAGCGGACCGCCCCCGCGAAAATACGGATTTTTCAAAAGCTTGCCTGCTGCCGGCACCACTACCGGCCGGCCTTGCGCCAGCGCCTTCTTAATATCGTCAATCGTAATATCATAAACAACTTTGGCTTTATTCAATTTAAAAAATTGTTCCAACATCTCCACGCCCTGCTCCGAGGTGGTATCTTCAAAATATCCATATTTTTCTTTTTCCCATTGAACCAAATTTTGAATCAGCAACTCGGCTTGTTCTTTGTTTAGTGACTTTTTACCCTTGTAAAAAGCATCCAACATAATGAGTGACGCTTCTTCGCAGGCCTCATCGTGCAATGGATCCCAAATTGCGAAAGGCGCTTGCGAAGTGAATGGCACGGCAATGTTGATTTCTTCCGGCAGAGTGTTAACTGACAATTTTCCAATTGTTTTTTTGGTCAAACTCTCAATTTGGCTGATTGGCAATTGTGATAATTGTTCCTGATTCAGAGCCGTTGGCAAACTGCGCTTGTTTTGCCAAGCCAGCACTGATTGTTTAATATCCACTCTATTCCAAAAACCCCAACCGGCTAAAAGGCCAAGGATTAAAATTAAAAATGCCAATAAACGCGCTTTCAACATACTTATTTAAGACATTCCATTGCCTTAAAAATTAAATCCGGCGATGGTTGAAGTTTGCCTGCCATGGCGTCGCTGATTGTTTTACTGCCTAGTTTTTGAGCTAAACAATCCTGTTGTTTTTTGGGCAAAGAATTAAATGTGGCAGTGGCGTCGCCACCATTGCTCTGCAATTTTTTTACAACTTCAGCTACATTACCAACATTACCCAAATTTCCAATCATGCCGCTTATCGCTCCCAATCCGCCTGAATTACCACCCATCATCGTACCTAATGCCTGCCAGGGTTTCGCTTGGAAAACAAAAAGTAAGCCGATTAGCAGAGCCGCGCCAATGACAATCCAGATTATGAAAAATAAAATGCCGAGCAGGTTGAAAATAAAACGCATATGATTCAAATTTAATTTATTTGCTACTTATAGTTTACCAAATTTGCCAAATAAACACAAAAAGCGTATGATTTTATCATATGCCTCAATTTTTTGAGCTAATTCATCAATCTAAAAAATCCAAAGCGCGGCTGGGACTGATACGAACGACGCATGGCAATGTGGAAACGCCAATTTTTATGCCGGTCGGCACGCAAGCCACGGTCAAAACACTGGATCCGCGCGACTTGCGCGAAGCTGGCGCGCAGATAATCTTGGGCAATGCTTATCATCTGCATTTACGGCCGGGTGAAAATTTAATCGCCAAAATGGGCGGGCTCGCGCGTTTTATGAGCTGGGACGGCCCGACTTTGACTGACAGCGGTGGATTTCAAGTATTTTCTTTGGACAAACCATTGATTGGCAATGAAAAAAAATTGGTAAAAATCACTGATAACGGTGTTTCTTTTAGAAGTTATCTTGATGGTTCAAAACATATCTTCACGCCTGAATCAGCTATGGAAATTCAACACAAAATCAACGCGGATATTATCATGGCTTTTGACCAATGTACTCGCGACACTGCGACTAAAAAAGAAAGTACAGAGGCAATGGAGCGCACGCATCGCTGGGCCAAACAATGCGTGGAATATCACCAAAAGAAAAAAACCAACCAATTTCTTTTTGGCATTATCCAAGGCGGCCACTTCAAAGAACTGCGTATCAAAAGCGCAAAATTTATTACACACTTGCCTTTTGACGGCATTGCCATTGGCGGAGAATCAATTGGCTACAACATGGCCGCGACTAAAAAAATAATGAACTGGATTGAGCCGCTTCTACCAAAAGAAAAACCGCGCTACACCATGGGCGTTGGGTTCGCGCCGTCTGATTTATTCGCCGTGGTGGAAATGGGTATTGATATGTTTGATTGCGTGGCGCCGACGCGATTGGCTCGCAATGGGGCATTATACATTTCACCTGCGTCAGGCGGACGCGTTAAAAACAAATATCGCCTTAACATCACCAATGCAGAATTTAAAAATGACACCGGGCAGATTGATAAATGGTGTGATTGTCCAGTGTGCAATGATTATATGTCATTGCGATGGAGCGTGAGCGACCGAAGCAATCTCCCCCATATCTCCCGCGCCTATCTGCATCATCTTTTTCGCGCTGACGAACTCTTGGGATTGCGTCTGGCCTCTATTCACAATGTTCACTTTATGCTCAAAGTGATGGAAAATATCCGCGCCGCCATTGCCAAAGACAAATTTGAAAAATTAAAAAAAGAGTGGACAAATTAACATCGCGTCTCCAAAAGAGAAAAAACGATACTTTAATTTTACCGCCTGCGTATAAATCTGTAAAGCGCGCTCGCGACTTCCTATAAAAGCCGACACCAACATTATCAGCGTGGACTTGGGCAAATGAAAATTGGTAATTAAGCCGTCAATTACTTTAAATTTGAATCCCGGAGTGATAAAAAGATTTATTTCGCCGGAATATGGTTTCAATGTCATTGCGAGCCACGCATCAGCGTGGCGTGGCAATCTCTTTCCACTATCTACTCTCAATTGGATTGCTTCGTCGCCTTCGGCTACTCGCAATGTCAAAGAAGCTGCTCCCTCCAAAGTCCGCGCCGTGGTCGTGCCAACAGCAAGCACACGACGACCTTCCTTTTTGGCGCGATTGATGGCCGTGGATGTCCGCACGCTAATTTCCGCCCACTCACTGTGCATTTTGTGATCCTCAACTTTTTCCGTTTTCACAGGCCGAAAAGTACCCAATCCAACATGCAAAGTTACAAAAGCCGTTTCCACGCCCATTTTTTTTAATTCTTTAAACAACCGCGGCGTGAAGTGAAACCCGGCCGTAGGTGCGGCCACTGAACCAGAATGTCGCGCGTAAATTGTTTGATATTCCGCCAATCGCGTCGGCTCTGTTTCCACATACGGCGGCACTGGAATATGACCCAGACGATTCGCGATTTTTATCACTGCCTCGGCCGGTTTATTAAATTTTATCACCATCACGCCGTCGTCATCTTTACTTTGCAAACTGCATTCCAATCCGCTTCCAAATTTAACTACTGAATCAAATTTTAATTTTTTCCCGGGCTTGGCCAAGACCTGCCAAGAAAACTTATCAACTGGCCGCAGTAAAAAAATTTCTATTTCTTTTCCGCCGACCTTGCCAAACAACCGCGCTTTGAAAACTTTGGTGTCATTAAACACCAACAAATCGCCATTTTTTAAAAATTTCGGCAAATCATAAAAATGTTCGTGCTGAATTTTTCCACCACCATGCTCCACAACCAAAAGCCGCGAATAATCCCGCGGTTTGACTGATTTTTGAGCAACCAACTCTTTTGGCAGATGATAATCAAAGTCAGATACGAGCATTTATTTCAGATATTTATTTTTATTCTCATTGTGTCCGGACAAATTTTTGGCGTAACGCATTATTCCGTCTTGGCCGCTCAAAAAATACCAATAATCATTTTTTTCCGGATAAATCGCGGCGCGGATTGATTCCAGTCCGGGATTATTAATCGGCCCCAAAGGCAAGCCGGCGTATTTATATGTATTATATGGAGAATCAATCAATTGTTCGGCCGAAGAAATCGCCGGTTTTTTTCCTCCTGTCACATAATTCACAGTGGAATCCAATTGCAATGGCATACCCAAATCCAGACGCCGCCAGATGATATCCGCTATCATTCGCCGGTCTTTTTCTTCCCGCGCTTCGGCTTCCAACAGAGAAGCGACTGTCACAATTTCAAAAATATCTTTTTTTTGCCGCTTAATTTCCGTCCTTAACTCCGTAGACAATTTCTGGCCGAAATTTTCCAGCATTTTCTCAACAATTTGCTTAATGGTCGCGTGTTTTTTGAAAAAATAAGTGTCGGGAAAAAGATAACCTTCCAAAGTCGCATATTGCGGCTTGTTTTGCAAAAAATCAATGTTATCAAAAGGTTTCTTAACAAAAGTCGGCTGATTCAAAAGTTGGCGGAAATCAACCGCCGGAAAACCAACCAATTCATGCAATTCTTCGGCTTGAAACAATCCAAGTCCTTCCAAATAATGGCCGTAATCGCGCAAATTCCAACCCTCTAAAAAAGTCAGTTTAATCTCTACTGTTTCCGGATTGGTGATTATTCCAGCTAATTTTTTAACGCTTAAACCCGGCTGAATTTCAAAAATACCAGTCTGTATTTTTTTGTCCAACCCATTTTTGATAAAATACCACTTGAAAAGCCGAGGATTAACAAGTAATTTTTGCATTTGTAAATTTTTAATAATAATTGGTAAACTCTGCCCTTCGGTAATTTCAAATTGAACAATTGGCGCGTTTTCGACTGGCGAAACAAAATACAAACGATAAAAAATATAGCCGGACACAACTGCTAATAAAATCACAATAGCGCTGAAAAAATATATTTTTTTCATAATCCACCCAATGAATGGGTGTGCCTATATCTTTTTTGCAGTCGCGGCGACAGTCCGCAACAAAAAAAGATATAGGCACACCCTAAAATTATAAATATTTATTCAAGCCGTCTCTCTCCATCTTCTCAATCAACTTTTTCATATCTTGAGCTCGTTCTTTCGGGCAAACCAAAATGGCGTCTTCAGTATCAACAATAATAGTGTCTTTCATGCCCAACGCGGCTAAAACCCGCTGACTATGCCCAAACAACAAACAATTTTTAGTATCATGATGCGCCACTTTTCCTTTCATTACATTGCCATGCTCATCAGCCCCGCTTTTTAATTGATTGTGCAAAACATCCCAAGCTCCAATATCATTCCAGCCAAAATTACCCTTGATTATCAGCACGTCTTTTTTATCAATTTTTTCAGTCACCGCGTAATCAAAAGAAATTTTTTCAATTCCAGAGTAAATCCTGGCGATGTCTTTTTGCTTTCCAACCGCTAATAATTTTTTTATCTTTTCCAAAGGCGCGTAAACACCGGGCGCGTATTTCTTCATCGCTTGCAGAAACAATCGCGGCGTCCACATGTAATAATTGCCGTGCCACAAATAATTCCCATCAATCAAATATTTTTTCGCCGTATCAAAATCCGGCTTTTCCGTGTGACCGGCAAAACTATACACTTCCACCCCGCCAAAATTGCCGTATTTTTTTCCAACTTTGGTATAGCCCAAAACAGTGCTGGGAAAAGTGGCCGTAATGCCAATATCCAATAATTTGCCGGTTTCTTTTATCAATTTTTCCCCTATTTTAAAACAAGCCAGATATTTGATAACATCGGCGATAAAATGATCTGACGGCACAAACACCATTGGCTCGTCCGGATATTGTAAAAATAATTTGGCGGCGGCAAATCCCATGGCCGGGCCGGTATCGCGCCGCGATGGCTCCACAATAAATTGCTCGGCTGATAATTTAGGAAATAATTTCTTCAAATACGGCAACAAATCAACCGTGGTGGAGAAAAAAATCTTTTTTGCGCCATAGGTTTTGACAAATCTGTCAAATGTCTCTTTGACCAACGGCTTTTTGCCAATCACGGGAAAAAATTGCTTGGGATTATTTTTCCTGCCCAAAGGCCACAGCCGTTTGCCCACTCCTCCGGCTAAAATTACTATGTTCATACTACATTATTATCCTATACATTACATAACTCACCACTCCTCCTAAAATCGCGCCGGCTGCGACATCCATTGGATAATGCACTCCGACAAACACCCGGCCCCAGGCCACTGCCGTTGCCAAAATCAACATGACAATGCCCCAAGGCCTATTAAACCACAACACGGTAAAGGCCAAAGCAAAAGCAACGGTCGCGTGCGACGAAGGAAATGATTTATGAAAAAAAGAAGTTGTGATAAGCTGTCGTGTACCTTCCAAATCCACAAACGGCCGAGCGCGGCCATAAGCAAAACCAACTATGGCGCTCGCAATATAAGCGCCAGCCGTAGACGCAAACAAGGTAAATAAATAACGCAGACGATTAATCCGGGTTGGTAAATACCAAAAGAAAACAAAAGCCGCAACTGCCATAAACCAAATCAAATAAACCGCGCAAAAAATACCGCAATAATCCAGCCAGCGCCAACGCTTGGCAAAACCGTTTACAAAATTAAATAACTTGTAATCCAATTGTCGCAAAAACATATTACTCTTTAATAATCAGTCCCAAAACCAATAATACAATTATGCCGGCTAAAAAAGAAATGGTGAATTTAAAAATTGAAGCCCGTTTGGCGGATTCGTGCGTTTGTGGCAATAAATCCGAAGCGCCCAAATAAAGAAAACCACCGGCAGTCATGGCCAAAAGATACGGCAAAAAACCGCGGAAACTTTCAAAAAAATAAAATCCAATAATGCCGCCGAGCACCGCGAACACGGCGGAGACCCCATTCATCAACAAAGCCCGACTGCGCGTGTAGCCGCTATGCAAAAGCACTCCAAAATCACCGACCTCTTGCGGAATTTCATGAAAAATAATCGCGAGCGCTGTCATAATGCCCAATGGCGCGCCAACCAAAAAACTTGCGGCAATGACCATGCCATCTAAAAAATTATGCAAAGTGTCGCCGATAATTATGAGCGATGCCGAAGCCCGAGCTGTACAATGTTCATCATGACAATGATGCCAAATCAAAAACCGCCCCATCACATAAAAAAACACAAATCCCAACAAAGTGGCGCCTAAAATCTCGCCAGAACCAACCCCCGTTTCCAAGGCCTCTGGCAAAAGCTCCAAAAAACTCACGCCCACCAAAGCGCCGGCGGCAAAAGACACCACTAACAACAAATGCTCTTCTTTTTTAGAAAATATTTTCAAAAATACAAAAGCCCCGCCCACCCCGATAAAACCGATTAAAATTGTCCAGAAAATTATTTGTAACAACATATTTTTTTAAATTAACGTCCTCGCCGTCATTTCTTTCGGCTGTTCCACGCCCAACAATTTTAAAACAGTCGGAGCAACATCCGAAATCAAACCAACCGGCGGAATCAAACTCAAATCCCCGCCCAAAGCATCGCCACCCGAGCCTTTTTGTCCTTCCAGCTCGCGCGCGATTACAAGCATTGGCACGGGATTGGTGCTGTGTTCTTTGTCCATTTCATTGGTTTGCAAATTTATCAATTCTTCCGCGTTGCCATGGTCGGCAGTAATTACAACCGCGCCATCTTTGGCCAAAACCAAATCCGCAATCTGACCCAAACATTTATCAATCACTTCAATTCCTTTTACAGTCGGCTTCATCAGTCCCGAGTGCGCTACCATATCCGCATTGGCCAAATTCATAGCGATAAAATCATACTTGCCACTCTCCACCGCTTTCAAAACCGCCTTGGTGATTTCCACAGCGGACATTTCCGGCTGCTGATCATAAGTAGCCACCTGTGGCGATGGCACAATCTGCCTCTCCTCACCGGAAAATTCTTTTTCAATCATGCCATTTAGAAAAAAAGTAATGTGGGCGTATTTTTCCGTCTCAGCCGCGTGAAATTGTTTAAGTCCGGCGGCAGACACTGCTTCAGCCAAACAATTTTTAATAACTTGCGGAGCAAAAGCCACCTCCACCGGTAAATCTTTTTCAAATTCTGTCATGGTTGCAAAAAATAAATCGGAAGAATACTGGCGCGAGAATTTTTCAAAACCGGGCAAAACAAACGCCTTGGTGAGTTGGCGCGCGCGATCAGGCCGAAAATTGAAAAAAATTATCGCGTCTTTTTTTCCGATTTTACGCGGTTCTTCACCTTTGTTAACAATCACAGTTGGCACAAATTCTTCGTCATAAATCTTTTTGTCATACGATGCTTGAATTGCTTTCAAAGGATCATTGAATGTTAGCGCGCTTTGGCCCAGAGCAATCGCCTCATACGCCTTTTGCGTCCGGTCCCAACGATTATCCCGATCCATGGCATAGAAACGGCCGGCAATGGAAACAATTTTACCGATTTTCAACTCCTTAATTTTTGCTTGCAATTTTTTCACTGATTCCAAACCACCGTTGAACAACGCGTCGCGGCCGTCCAGAAAAACATGAATCAAAACATCTTTGACTTTTTGCCGTTGAGCCAAATTCAACAACGCGTAAAGATGCTCTTCTGATGAATGCACATTGCCATTACTCACCAGGCCCATCAGATGCAGAACACTCTTGTGCTTGGTGGCATGTTCACAAGCCCTAACCAAAGTTTTATTTTCAAAAAATGATCCGTCGCTAATGGATTTGTTGATTCTGGATAAGGTCTGATAACACACGCGGCCGGCGCCGATATTGGCATGACCAACCTCGGAATTGCCCATTTGTCCCCATTCCAATCCGACTTCATTGCCAGAAGCCGACAAAGTCATGGCCGGATAAGTAGTGACAAAATGATTGAAATTAGGCAGTTTGGCCTGGGTGATGGCATTGCCCTCGCCAGCCGGCGCCACGCCCCAACCGTCTAGAATTATTAAAACAACAGGTTTATGTTTGTTCATAAAGATGACTATATTGTATAGGAAATGGGCGTTTTTGGCAATAAAAAAAGGGTGGAGAGCAAGCTCATCCACCCAAGTTGCCGTGCCGTGCCTTGGGTTCAGCCAAAGCAGAGCAGCGGATAATCCATATTTCCCACTTTCTTGAGGTAATAGGTTGTTAGTTTGCGCCGCTTAGTGCGCGATGTTAGGAGCGATGCGGCGCGCCATTGCCCGTTTCCAAATTGGCCTAGACAGCTGGACGGACTTACCAGCTATCATTATCGGCCCAAGCTAGACGAATCCCGAGGCAAAAACCAACGGGCTCTCCTTTCTTTGTTGTGGCGGTTTAGCATTCACGATGCCTGCCCGCCTATTGTTTGATCCCGATCGGTCCCCGAGTCGAAACGGGTGGCCGTGACGGGCCTAGCTGTTGCGCCGGCGCAAGATCCGCGCCTGTCGCGCCTTTTCCAACGCCTGCGGGCTTCGCGAGCGCGCGGGCCGCTCGGAGCGATGTTGCGGCGGCGTGAAGTGCGGGTGCCTCGGGCGCACCGGGTACCCGTAGAGAGGCACCTCGACATCCTCTCTCTGCGCGAGTCGCGTGGCTATTCCGCCACAGCCGTCCTCGCCCTCGCACTGCCAGCCGCCACCGGCCCACTGGGGCTCGGCGGCCATTTCGTCGTTGATGATCATTTTCAAATTCCTCCTTCTTCGGAATCAGTACCTCGCAAGACCTCCATGCGAAGTATAGCTCTGGTGGCACTGGTGGGAACCGCCCCCACACTGCCCCTGTCAACCGTTTCCGGCTCCCCTTGGGACTTTTTGACAGGCAATGCCATTTGTTAATCTGCGCAAACCCTGCACAAATTAACCAACTAGTATAGCACAAAAATGCCTCTTTGTCAAGAGGCATTTTCATTAAAATCCAAATTTTTAGCTAAAATTAGCCAAAATCAAATTTCCTGTTCAATCTCCATCAGTCGGTTATACTTTTCCACGCGCTCTCCTCTGGAAATCCCGACTTTCACAAACTCTGAATTGGTTGCCACGGCCAAATCAATCATAAAAGTGTCATTGGTTTCCCCGCCGCCGCGGTGAG
>JACROI010000049.1 GCA_016214465.1 Candidatus Magasanikiibacteriota bacterium | reverse complement strand
TGCCTGTGGCGGCGCGCTGATTTCCGTTTGCCATTGGCCATTTTGTAAACTGAATAAATACGACCCGCCGGCAACATTTACAATTATGGAATCAACGGCTTTTAAAATTTTTGTTTGAGACAAAGATATTTGCAATCCAGATCCAGCCAAGGCGCTGATATTAAAATTATTCGGCACAATAATTTTGCCTTTGGCAACGGAAAAAATAAAATCGGATAATTGTAATTCTTCAATTGTTGCTCCACCAGCGCCTCCAGACCCGCCGAAGATTGGCTCTTCGCTCGACCCAACCGGTACACCAGCGCCTGCCGATTCTGTTTCATCATTATCTGATGGGTTAACGCATCCCAAATCGCTGGGATAATCAATGTAGCCATCGCCATCATTATCAACACTATCACTGCATTGCGAAGCTCCTCCGCTAGCTGGCGGCTGACTACCGGCTGAAGGCATGGCTTGCGCCATGGCGCCCGAGGCGACATTATTGTACAAATCCATTGCAAAAGCCGTGTAATAATATGTCTGGCCATTAACTAAATTTTTACTATCCGTATAGGAAGCATCGCTATTTTTTGTTCCATTGATTAAAAAAGCTTCTTCGCCGTCTTCGGTGTTTGTTGGATAATGATTGGAATTTCTCACCAATAACACTCCTTGAAAATCGCTGTCAGACGGATTGTGCCAGGTCAAATCAATTTTTTTGTCGCCACCGGTCGCTTTAAAATTACTCACATTGGCCGGCGCGGTAATATCAGGCGCGGTTTTAAAAGTTCCAATTTGAGCTCCATTATACAACCCGATTGATTGATTGCCAGCCGCGTCAGCGGAAATAATTTTGAAATAATAAGTGGTATCGGGAGTAAGAGCGGATAAAGTGATAGTGTGGTCAGCTACAAAATTTGCGCTGGTTTTTGAAGAGCCGAGTTGATTGGTCAATCCATAATATACTTGCGAATCAGCTGATTCATTAGTGAGCCAGGTGATGATGGCATAAACAACACCGGGTCTGGCAATAATCTGTGAAATTTCCGGCGGTGTAGTATCAGCCGGCTGTTGACTGGCTGGCAAAGTAGAGGCCGAAGCAACATTGGACAGATTAGACCAATTAGGTTTTTCATCAGCGGTTTTTAAAGCAAAATAATATGGAGTGTTGGGCGTCAAATTGCTGATAATTACCGATTGACCGGAACCGGAGACCTGCACTGTTGGCTCATTATCAATTGATGTGGCATTAGCCCAATTGGCCGCGGTGATGGCGGCTAAAGAATAACGAATGTCATATTGCGAAGCAGTGCCGCTATTGTTGTCATCACCCGGAGCAGTCCATTTCAAAGTGGCAGTGGTGTCAGTGGTTGCATCAACAATTAAATTAGCCACGGCTGACGGAGCAATCGTGTCTCCACTTTCACCACCGCTAGAACCGCCGCCTCCGCAACCAGTGCACGCGCCGCTGGTATTGTTGTAAGTGCCGGAGACAGTTGTCGTGTCGCTGGTGGCAGAAGATGTGGCCAGCGCCGGCCTGGCAAGCGCCAAATAAAAAATAAAAAATAAAACAAACACCCGCGACTTGCGTCTGGCAATAATGATGCCCAGCCAAATCAAAATTATTACTATTGCCAATCCAAGCAATTTAGAAAATAACGCTGTCGGCATTATCCAAAAATTTATTTTACTATTTAGTTCTTTACCTGATTCGCCATAAAATAATTTGACGCGAGCGGAATAGAAACCGAGTGCTAATTTATCTGTTGTCAAAGACACATCAAACTGTCTTTGACTTTGCGGCAAAATTGACTGACCCAAAGCATTGATTTTAATTTCTTTGACTTTTTTATTGCGCCAATTGACAATTTCTATACTACCCTGCGGAGCCAGATGCACTGTGCCAAAATTTTCCAATCGCAAAGTAAATTCCAGCGACACATCATTTTCTTTTTTAACAAAAGAAATAATTCGCGCGTCTTCTTTAATCGCGCCTTTTACTTTAAAAAGAAAAAGCTGTGCCAGGCGCGACGCGGAACCGATGCCTAAATTTTTGCCAGGTCGGTTGGACCAAAAAAGAGCGGCATAATGCCCGCCTGGTTCAGCCACAGCCGAAACTTTTATTTTCAATAATAAATCCTTGGCCTCGCCCGATTTCAAAATTACTTGTTTTATTTGCACCTCAATCCAGCGCGCCGCTCCAAAAGGATCGTTATCCCCCAAGAATTTCGGCTGGGAACCATCCAGTTGCGGTTGAAAATTTTCCAAACTCGGGTAGACCGTGATAGTTTGATTGGTTTCATTAAAAAGCCGAATTT
Source organism: Candidatus Magasanikiibacteriota bacterium (assembly GCA_016214465.1). GTDB lineage: Bacteria > Patescibacteriota > Patescibacteriia > Magasanikbacterales > UBA10003 > UBA10003. The sequence goes on along the minus strand of JACROI010000049.1, from coordinate 789 downwards.
TTTGTATCAAAGTTTCACCCGGCTCGGCTTTCACTTCAACCAGAGCCGGCGACAAAGAAAGAGCATCAACTGGTACGGCGCTAAAAAATAAAAAAAATAATGTCATCCCCGCGAAAGCGGGGATCCAGATCCACCGGATGTATTTTCGTATGCTTCCGATAATAGCTCCGCGCATACACCTTTTAATAATTCACCGTAGTTGTAAAAGTCACCGTATGGCTGTAAGTGCCACTCTCTGTACTGGCGCTTACCCCTACTTTATACGCAATGGATGTTTGCTCGCTTGTGGCAATTGTGGAAGTGGAAGCAACTGTTTGCGCAACAGCAGTGATTGCCGTGTCTGAATTATTCATCTGCCCGGCAGTACCGGAAGTGCGAATGCCATATTCTTCAGAGCCGGCAGTTACCGTGCCATCGCTTACATCATTGATATCATTGGCGCCGGAACGCAAATTGCCATCATCGGCAATAGTGGCAGTGTAGCCGGTTGGCGAATTGGTGGTGACTGTCAATGTTTGAGAAGCAGTGGAAACAGCACCCGTGCTTAAAGTGCCTAAAGAAACGGAATTAGTGGATAAAGCGGCTGATAACACCACGCCCGAAGCCGCGGCCTGAAATCCGGCTTCAATAATATAGTTAGTGCTGGTGCTTGGCGTGTCGTGGATACCAGGCGACTCGCCAACAGTGTTAGAAACCTGATAATTGGTGGAAGTGCCCAAATCCCCGCCAACGCTAATGGCATCCACTGATAAATTATAGTTTTCCGAAGACATTGAAGCGGACCCGGCT
>JACROI010000048.1 GCA_016214465.1 Candidatus Magasanikiibacteriota bacterium | reverse complement strand
TCACCGCCATAATATCGTTGTACCAGTTCTTTTCTCTGAACCGGCGTTAGCCTGGTTCGTTTGTGTATTACCATAATCGTTGTTACAATTAACAGTAGTTATTCTACTGCCAAACTGTATACAACGCTAGTATAACTTACAAATGATGAATTAAATTTTAATTATTTTCCAAACTCCACGCTTCAATCACTTTTTGCACATCGGCTGAATCAACCACGGCAATCCCTTTTTGCGCCAAGTCCTCTTCCAATTTTTCGCGTTCGGCCGTGTGCCCGCCAGCGCCTTCTTTATTATACTCCTGACGAATTTGTTTGTCCAATTTTTGAATCTCGCTCCAAATTTTCGCGATTTCCGGATACTTCAAAATTGCCGCCTGATACAAAATCGCCGGCACACTCTCGTGAAGATGCGACACTCGCACCATTGCCGCTGCCTCGTCAATGGCGTCAATGGCTTTGTCCGGCAATTTTCTACCCTGAACTTTTTCCTGCGACAATTTCACAGCTGTTTCCAAAGCGGCGTCGGTAAATTCCACTTGATGATACTCGCGATACTTATCTTTAATGCCCTGTAAAATGGAGATCGTTTCTTCGGCGTTTGCTTCTCGCACCATGACCGGCTGAAAACGTCGTTCTAAACTGGTGTCTGGCTTAATGTATTTTTCATATTCCACAATAGTGGTGGCACCGATCATCTGCAAATCGCCGCGCGCCAAAGCCGGTTTCAAAATATCGGAAAAATTAATTGCACCCTCTGACCCTTGCGATTGCACCAATGAATGAACCTCGTCTATGAACAGAATAATAGAACGGCCGGAAGCGCTGATTTCCTGCACGATTTTTTTAGCTCTTTGTTCAAATTCCCCGCGATACTTAGTGCCGGACATTATTGACGCCACATCCAAAGCCAGCACCCGTTTGTTTTTCAAAATCTGCGGCACATCGCCACTCGCGATGCGCTGAGCCAAACCCTCCACAATGGCGGTTTTCCCCACCCCCGGGTCGCCCAAAAGCAAAGCATTGTTTTTACTTCGGCGCGACAACACCTGCGTTAATTTTTGTACCTCTTCCTCGCGGCCAATTACAGGATCAATCTTGCCGATTTTGGCCAATTGTGTAAAATCAACCGCAAACTGGCTCAAATAGGGCGTGGATGAGCTGCCCAAAGATAAATTTAGGCCGCCTCGTTTTTGACAAAGATAGTAAATTGCGGCAAAAATAATTACGGCCGCGGGTAATAGAATACTTTTGTCTAACATATAAAAATATTATACCACACTGACACTTGACAAACAACTACAAAACCGATATACTGTCACTAATTCGGCAATTTCGCCGAAAATACAACCGAAGGAGGAATCTTTGAGGAATCATCGAAAAAACACGAGTGTCAAAAGCATCAAGGTGCGGGACTTGCCAGGAGACAAGTCGCGAACCGTGACGGCGGTGATCAAGCGCGTGGGACTCACGACCGAGGAAGAGATCGTGTTTCGCATGCGGCGTGGCGTACCGCTTGCTACCGAAGAGCGCCTGGAATTCTGCGAAGGCAACGACATCACGCGCCGCCGCCTCGCTAGCTACACGGCGCAGGTCTTCGCCCACCATCGACGCAACAGAGGCCACCGTAACTAGCCACCACACCTCCAACCGCCATCCCCTGCTTCAAGGGGAAACCTCAACACCCCGCGTCTATTGACAGGCAGAACTTGCCGGTCAGTTGACGCGGTTTTTTTATTAAGATATAATGAAGATAAATAAAGCTAAAATATATGATGTCTGAAATTATCAATCCCAATCTAAATCCTATTCCATCAGACACAGAACCATATCTAACGCCTGACCCGATTCGTGACAAAAAAGGCGCGGCTATTTGGAAAAAAATTCAAAAAACAAATGGTGAAATAACAGATGAAATAAATATAGAATTTGAAAAAAAATTTAAAATTTCTTTTAGTAAATGGGCGAGCAAAAAAGGACTGTTAGACGGTATAGGAATGGAAACTGACCAAGCGCAAGAAATCATAGATGAAATTGAACAAAATCAATAAATCAAAACATCCTGCTGAAATCCGGCAGGATGTTTTTAATTTCCAAAATGCCCTCGGCGCGAATCGAACGCGCATTATTAGCTCCGCAAGCTAACGTCCTATCCATTGAACGACAAGGGCCTTATTTACAAATTAACGCCTAACTCAGCTTTCATTCTTGCTTGTACATTTTTATAAGCATCAATGATTTGAGGCCGAGATTGTTCTGTGATCTTTTTGCCTTCAAAAAATAAATCGCTTCCTTTTCTACTAAAATTCAATCCGTTATACTTAATTGCCTGACCATCGTGTATTTCTTGTGCCAAATCCTTAACCGCTTCAACAAAAGATACTTTACTATCTAAAAAAATTTCAAATCCGTCTGCTCCTCGCACCATTTCTTTGCTACTTTTTTGAGCGCGTTCTATAGTTGCTACACGACCGGAAATATCTACTGGCTTTTGTAATTTCCGCGCATCTAATTGTTCTTGAAAATAAATAATCGCCCCTATTTGTTCATCCAAACTAACAAGTTTTCCGAGCGTTTCCGCCAAAGCCTGTTTGATATTTTCTCTGACTTGAGGATTGGCCACAAAAATTTCTAAATCTCTTTCAAATGATTTCTGCGCTTGAGTAACATCTTCTTTAGTCGTCTTTAACGCTTCTGTTTCAGTATCTAATTCATCAAATGTATCTTTTTCTCTGGGATTTTCTTTAGCTAAAGCACCACCACTCAACGATATAATTAAGGCGCCGAGTCCTAAAGCAATTTCTTTGCGACTTCCTTTTAGAAACTTCTCTAAAAAACCTGATTTTTTCTCCTTACCAATCTCGGATGTCTCCGTCATCCGAGCCGGCTTATCTTCATCTGGATTAAATTCTCTAAATTCTGACATATATTTTTGATTAAAAAAAATAATAATATTTTACAACTTCAAAATTTTCCAAATCAAATCTGACAACGGCACTTCTTTTTTGTTGCCATCCTCGGCTAAAAACTGCGACAACGTTTGCCGAATCTCTTCCGGCTCTTGCGTATCCAAGTACAATGCCAACGGAGGCCTCACTGAACTTTGAAAATCAAGATATAAATCCTTGGTCACCGGCGGCTCATGGATTATCCAAAACGACTTCATATCCGCGTAATTGTACAGCCGTCCATTTACTAAAATCCCTTTATCGGTAATTCCCACTTTAAGCAAAAGCGGGGCGCGAGTATGGCTCATAAAAATAATCGCGGCAAAAAGCGCTACCATCAAAGCAAAAAGAAAATTCGCCGTGAGCAAAGCAAAAGCAATCAAAACCAAAGTAATCGCGCTCATTACAATATACCACAACTTGCCTCGTTGATATTGCAATGTTTCCGGAATCTCCCATTCGTGAATAATGTTGAAGCTGTCAGTTTGAATTGTTTCGTTTTCAAAGGTCATATATTTATAAATATGGTGGGCGGCAGAGGAATCGGACCTCTGACCTTACGAATGTGAATCGTACGCTCTAACCAGCTGAGCTAGCCGCCCTTTTTAAAGCCACCTCCGATCAGATTATCACATACTTGGCTGAAAAACAAGAGCCAATTGCTTTTTCGCGCGTTTTCAAGTACAATGTAAAAGATTCTTCGCGCTCGCTATGCTCGCGTTCAGAATAACAACATTATTATGCCGGAAATCAATGTTAATCTTTTAGAGCCTCAACAAATACAGCAAAAAAAACGAAGATATTGGTTGTGGATTGGACTCGCCATATTTTTTTTAATTGCTGCCACAATTATTTCGGCCATGCTTTTTGTAGGCGAACCAAGCGATGCCAATCAAGCTAATCTTGAAAAACCGGGTATTTTGCGCCAAATCAAAAACTTAATTTTAAGCTCTGACCGCCAACTCAAAGGTGAAAAAGACGACCGTATCAATACTTTGCTTTTGGGTATGGGCGGGGCCGGGCATGATGGCGCCTTCCTTACTGATACTATTATTTTAATCAGTTTAAAGCCATCAACTAATAAAATTGCGCTTCTGTCCATACCGCGTGATCTTTTGGCGGAAATTCCGGGTTATGGTTTTAGACGAATTAATGAAGCTAACGCCATTGGTGAACTGCAAACGCCCGGCCAAGGCGCTGAACTGGCCAAAAAAGTGGTGGAACAAACTATCGGCCTGCCAATACACTATACGGTGCGCGTTGATTTTGATGGCTTTATCAAAGTGATTGATGAACTGGGCGGAGTAGATGTATATGTTGATAGAACTTTCACCGATACTCAATTCCCTGCGCCGAACTACAAATTTCAAACCATTTCTTTTGAAAAGGGATGGAAAAAAATGGATGGACAAACAGCTCTGGATTACGCGCGCAGCCGCCATGGCAGTAATGGCGAGGGCAATGATTTCGATCGCGGCCGGCGCCAGCAAAAAATTCTCGCGGCACTGAAAGAAAAGGCCTTTTCTTTTTCCACTTTTTTCAATTTGGGCCGCTTGCAAAATATTTTTGAAAATTTTAACGCTCATCTGCAAGCCGATTTGGAACTTTGGGAGATCAGCCGCTTTTACAAAATGGCTAAAAATCTGGATTATGAAAACATGATCAGCCGCGTGCTGGCGGCCGGAACCGAGCAAAACCCGCTGGTGGAAACAAATTACGGCGGAGCCGCGGTTCTGGCGCCACGCGCCGGCAATTATGACGAAATAAAACGATTGGCCAATAATCTTTTTGACATTTCTTTAACCAAAACCACGCAAAACACAATTGCTAAAAAACCCACCATTCCAACCGGACCGCGCATTCAAATTCAAAACGGCACTTGGTTTTTGGGCCTGGCCGCTTTGACCAAGACCGATTTGGAGCAAAAAGGAATTATTATTGACAGCGTGGCCAATGCCAAACAAAGAAATTATGAAAAAACAATTATTTATGATTTCAGCCAAGGAAAATATGCCGCGGCCGCTGATAAGTTGTCAAAAGAACTGAACGCGGAAATTTCTGCCAACGCGCCGGTTGACATTTCAGAAGAACCGATGCCTGATATTTTAATCATTATTGGCAAAGACAAAGCTCAATCCAGCAATGCCCAGCTAATAAAAACCAACGCAATTTTATAATTTCAAAGGATGAGCCAAATCAAAAACTTGTTTTTGATTTGCGAAGCCCGAAGAAATTTCAAGCTTCGCTTATGACAATTGTTTTACCGGAAAAACAACTGCCAACCATCGCCATTGTTGGACGCACCAATGTTGGTAAATCCGCGCTTTTTAATCGTTTGACGGAAAAAAGAAAAGCCATGGTTTCCAAAGTGGCCGGCACCACGCGCACAAGCAATGTGGCTCCTTTTTTATGGCGCGGAATCACCTATCGCTTGATTGACACCGGCGGAATTGATTTTGACAAAAAAGCGACTTATGAAAAAGAAATTCAAACGCAGATTGACAAAGCGATTGAAGAAGCGCGGGCCATAATTTTTTTAGTGGACTTGCAAAGTGGAATAATGCCCCAAGAAAAACTGTGGGCCCAGGAATTGCGAAAAATAAAAATACCAATAGTTTTTGTTGGCAACAAAGCTGATAATCCAAAAATTCGTTTGCAAATTCATGAACAGGACTGGCGCAAGCTTGGCTTTGGCGAGCCAGTGCCAATTTCCGCCGTAAATGGCTCGGGAGTGGGCGATTTATTGGATGTGGTGATTGAAAAATTATCACCGCAAATTAAATCACTCAAAACAATAAAACCAATGGAAAAAATGGCTACTCGCGTGGCTATTATCGGCCGACCAAATGTTGGCAAATCATCGCTTTTCAACGCTTTAATCGGTGAAGAAAGAGTGATTGTGAGCCCGGTGCCGTTCACTACTCGCGAAACGCACGACACTTTAATGTTGCTGGACGGCGAACCGTTTCTTTTTCTGGATACGGCCGGATTGCGGCGCCAAAGCAGAATCAAATCAAGCAGTTTGGAAAAAATCAGCGCGCGCCAAACAGAAAGCGGATTACGACACACTGATTTGGTTCTGCTGGTGTTGGACGCGAGCGAGCCGTTCGCCGGCCAAGACAAACGGCTGTCTATGCTCGTGAAAGAAAGCCAAAAAAGTTTGATTATTGTCATTAATAAATTTGATTTGTTTCAGGATCAGGGCGAAGAAGCGGAAGAAAAAATCCGACGAGATTTTGCTCTTACATTTCCATTTCTAGCTTACGCGCCGATTGTTTTTGTAAGCGCCAAAACCCACTGGCGCGTGCATAAAGTTTTTGAAATGATTAGAAAAGTAATGCTTGGACGCGGAAAAACAATTGAAGAGTCGGTTCTGGCTGATTTAATGAAACGGCTTATTCACCACCGCTTGCCAACAAAAGGCAAAGGAGTTCGCCACCCTCACATTTACTCGCTTAAACAAGTGGCGATTGATCCACCGACCTTCCAAGTGGCGATTAAACAAAAAACCTCGCTACACGAATCGTATCTGCGTTTTATTGAAAACCAACTGCGCGCTGAATTTAATCTAATTGGCACACCAGTCGTGGTGTACGCGAAAAAAATTAATATCTAATATGTTGTTAATCATCGGCCTGGGTAATCCGGGCAAGGAATATGAAAAAACACGACACAATGTCGGCTTTATGACATTGGATAAATTACGCTCTGTTTTGGAATTGGACGGCTGGGCGGCCAATAAAAAATTTTACGCGGAAATTGCTGAAAAAAAAATTGACGCGAAAAAAATAATACTGATGAAGCCACAAACATTTATGAACAATTCCGGGCAATCCGCGGCATTGGTGACTAAATTTTACAAAATCAAACCGGCTGATATTTGGGTCATTCACGATGATTTGGACTTGCCATTGGGAAAAATCAAAATTCAGCGCGATCGTTCGGCTGCCGGACACAATGGCGTACAATCAATTATTAATTCGCTCGGCACGCAAGATTTTATTCGTTTCCGTATCGGTATCGCGCCCACCAAGCTGACAAAAAAATCCGGCGCGGATTTTGTTTTGGACAAATTCAGTTTGACAGAAAAAATGACTTTGAAAAAAACACTATCATCAACTATTGAAGCGATTAAATTCGCCATAAATGAAGGGATTGAAAAAACAATGACAGAATATAATTAAACAGCGGTATGGAGGACACAAAATATCTTGTCGCTCTTTCCACTTTTATAAAATTCGGTTCCAAAGCCCTGTTCAAATTAAAACGGGCTTTTTCTAATTATGAACACGCCTTTAAAGCTGGCGCGACTGAATTGGTCAAAGCGGGAATTGATGAAAAAATCGCCTGTGAATTTATTGAAACGCGGGCAAAAATCAATCCTGAAGCGGAATGGGAAAAAATTGAAAAGGAAAATATAAAAATTGTGACGCCGGAGGACGCTAGCTATCCGCCATTGTTAAAAGAAATTTATGATCTGCCCGCTTTGCTCTATATAAAAGGCACACTTCCAGATGGTGGCGATAAATCGCCTTTGGCAGTGATTGGTTCGCGAAAAGTCAGTTCTTACGGCCGGCAAGCGATTGAAGAAATTGTTTCCATGTTAGCCAATCAAGGGCTGGCGATTATCAGCGGATTGGCCCTGGGGGCGGACGCTTGCGCGCACGCCACGACTCTGCGAGTCGGCGGCCGCACCATTGCCGTACTGGGTTCGGGAGTGGATCAATTTTGTCCACATACCAATCACCGCTTGGCTGAACAAATTTTGGCCAATAACGGAGCCGTAATTTCCGAATTTCCTTTGGGCGTTTTGCCTTTGCGCCAAAATTTTCCCATACGCAATCGTGTAATTTCCGGCTTGTCTTTGGGCGTGCTAGTAGTTGAGGCCGCGGTTGATTCCGGCTCTTTGATCACAGCCAAATTGGCACTGGATCAAAACCGCGAGGTCTTCAGCATCCCTGGCAGTATTTTTTCACCTCTCTGCGCCGGCACTAATAATCTATTGAAAATGGGCGCGCATGTGGTAACTTCGGCAGAAGACATTTTGGATGAGCTTAATCTTGAACGAACTGAAAAACTGCTGGAAAACAGACTAATCAAGGCTGATTCGCCAGAAGAGGCTGTCATTCTCAAAATCATCACCCGCGAACCCCAGCATATTGACAGCATTACCCAAAATACATCCCTCACGGCCTCTTCAGTCCTATCCACCATCACCCTAATGGAGATGAGAGGAAAAGTAAAAAATATGGGTGGAATGATGTATGTGTTGGCTCATTAAATTTGACAAAAAAACAGATTATCACTATCGTATATCAATATATGTCCCAACTAGTAATAGTGGAGTCCCCTACCAAAGCCAAGACCATTTCCAAATTTTTAGGCAATGATTTTATAATCAGGTCTTCTTTTGGCCATATTCGCGATCTGCCAAAATCCGAACTCGGAGTGGATATTGATAATGATTTTACTCCTGAATATGTTGTTCCGACTGATAAAAAAAGGGTGGTGGCGGAATTGAAAGCAATCGCGAAAAAAACGGACAGTGTTCTATTCGCAACTGATAGCGACCGTGAAGGTGAGGCCATTTCTTGGCATCTAGCCAATGTCTTAAAAGTAAAGCCGGAAAAGGCCAAAAGGTTGGTATTTCATGAAATTACCGCTCATGCCATTCAAGAAGCAATGAAACACCCGCGCTCTTTGGATTTAAATTTGGTCAATGCTCAACAAGCCAGACGCGTGCTTGATCGTTTGGTTGGTTACAAATTGTCGCCATTTTTATGGAAAAAAGTGGCTAAAGGATTGTCAGCCGGGCGCGTGCAATCAGTGGCCGTGCGTTTGGTGGTGGAAAAAGAAAAAGAAATTCAAAAATTCAAGATTGAAGAATTTTGGACAGTGGAAGCCAATTTTACCAAAGACGGACAGGAATTTATTGCCAAACTGCACAAAGTTGACGGCAAGGTTTTGGAAAAATTAGCTATCAAATCCAAAGACGAAGCTGAAGCCATTTTAAAAAAACTGGAAAAATCCGGCTACACGGTTTTATCTTTGGAAAAAAAGCAAGTAAAAAAACGACCGCTCCCGCCATTTACCACCTCCACCTTGCAACAAGACGCCAACCGCCGGCTTGGTTTTTCCGCCAAGCTCACCATGATGCTCGCGCAAAAATTATACGAGGGTGTGGATATTCCCGGGCATGGTTCTGTTGGTCTTATCACTTACATGAGAACCGACTCAGTGACCTTAGCGGAAAAATTTCTTAACGAAGCGCGTGGATATCTTCAACAAACATTTGGCAAGGAATTTTTGCCAGCCAAACCGCACCAATACACCACCAAATCAAAATTGGCGCAGGAAGCGCATGAAGCCATCCGCCCAACCGAGGCTGACCGCGATCCGGCGTCTCTCAAAGAGGTAATGGAACCGCGAATATGGAAACTTTACGATTTAATTTGGAAACGAGCTTTAGCCAGCCAAATGACCGAAGCAATTTTTGAAGCCACGGCCGCTGACATTGCGAATGACGATGGAAAATATATTTTTCGCGCCACCGGCAACATTATTGTCTTCCCCGGCTACTTGAAACTCTATCCTGAATCCCAAAAAGAATCAATTTTGCCCGCGCTTATTGAAAAAGAAAAATTACAATTAATAAAAATAGATCCATTACAGCATTTTACCGAGCCGCCGGCGCGCTATAACGACGCATCTTTGGTTAAGGCCTTGGAAGAGTACGGCATTGGCCGTCCGTCAACCTACGCTCCAACTATTTCCACAATCATTGCCAGAAAATATGTGGAACGCGATGAAAAAAAACGATTCAAGCCAACTGACATCGGCATTTTGGTAACTGATATTTTAATTCAACATTTTCCTCAAGTGGCTGATTATGAATTCACTGCCAAAATGGAAGATGACTTTGACACCATTGCAGAAGGTAAAACAGAGTGGATTCAAGTGATAAAAGATTTTTACACGCCCTTTGCGGCCAATTTAATTGCCAAAGACGCGGAATTGACTAAAAAAGGATTGACAGAACAAGAAACCAAAGAAATTTGTGAAAAATGCGGCTCGCCAATGGTAATTAAAACAGGCCGCTTTGGCAGATTTTTGGCCTGCACCAATTATCCAACTTGCAAAAATACCAAACAATTATCCGCTGATGGAAAAGCGCAAAACGCCGAGAGCAATCTATTGGAAGAAAAATGCCCGCAATGCGGCGCGCAGTTGCAAAAACGCCACGGCCGTTTTGGTGAATTTATCAGCTGTTCAGCTTATCCCAAATGCAAATATATTAAAAAAGAAAAAAAAGGCACTGGCGTGACCTGTCCGGAATGCAAACAAGGCGAAATTGTGGAACGACGCACTCGTTTTAAAAAAATATTTTACTCTTGCGAAAGATATCCTGATTGCAAATTCGCTCTGTGGCAAAAACCAACCGGTGAAAAATGTCAGACTTGCGGCTCGCTGATGGTCTACTCGGGAAAAGATAAAATCTCGTGCAGTAATAAAGAATGTAAAACCAATGTTTAAAAAAACCCCGGCAACGGGGTTTTTTGTGGACAAAAAGTCAAATCTGGTGTATAAAATGAACATGGAAACAATTGAAAACCTTTTGAAAATCGTCAAAAACTATAATCCAAAAGCTGATCTGGATTTGATTCGGCTGGCTTATGATTTTGCCGAACAAGCGCACCAAGGGCAAAAACGATTATCCGGCATCCCATATATTGAACATCCTTTAAATGTGGCCGTGACTCTCGCTGAAATGAAACTGGACACAGCTATCATCGTGGCCGGACTTTTGCACGACATACCGGAAGATACTGCCATAACTTTGAACGAAATTAAAAAAAATTTCGGAGCTGATGTGGCTTCGATGGTAGAAGGCGTTACTAAATTAGGCAAGCTGAAATACCGCGGCGTGGAACGTTACATTGAAAATTTGCGCAAAATGTTTGTCTCCATTGCCAAAGACATCCGCGTAATTATCATCAAATTCGCCGACCGTTTGCATAATCTCAAGACATTGGACGCTTTGCCGGAAAAAAAACGGCAACGCGTGGCTTTGGAAAGTTTGGAAATTTACGCCCCGATTGCCAATCGTCTGGGTATGGGTGAAATGAAAGGCCAAATTGAAGATTATTCTTTCAAACATTTAAATGCCAAAGAATACAATTGGATTACAGAAATCATGACTGAAAGCTATCAGCAAAGAAAACAATGGCTGGATACGATTAAAAAAATCACTCAAAAAGAACTTCAACATTCCCATATTGAAATAGTGTCAATGCACGGTCGAGTCAAACACACCTATAGTTTATTCTGCAAAATTTTGCGCTATAATCGCGATATTAATAAAATCTATGATTTGGTTGCCTTGCGCGTAATTGTCAAGGATTTGGCTGATTGTTACGCCACCTTGGGCGTGATACACAAACTATGGCGTCCGGTGCCAAGCCGCATCAAAGATTACATCTCACAACCAAAACCAAACGGCTATCAATCCATTCACACCACTGTTTTTGCCGCTGACGGACAAATCGTGGAGTTTCAAATCCGCACGGAAAAAATGCATGAAGAGGCCGAGTTTGGCGTGGCCGCGCACTGGCATTATGATGAAAAGGGCTCGGCTATTCCTTCAAAAAATATCGCTTGGGTTAAAGAATTGGCCGCTTTTCAAAAAGTCAGCTTGCAAAAACTAACTGATTTGGAAGATTTAAAAATTGATGTTTTTCAAAATCGTATTTTTGTGTTCACCCCTAGGGGCGATGTGATTGATTTGCCGGAGCGCGCCTCGCCGGTGGATTTTGCCTATTCCATTCATACCGAGCTTGGCAACAAATGCGTTGGCGCGCGCATCAATGACCAACTAGCCAGCTTGGACACATCTTTAAAAAGCGGCGATGTGGTGGAAATTTTAACTGATAAAAATCGTAAAGGCCCGAGTTTGGAATGGCTCAAATTTGTCAAAACCAATGCGGCCCGAGGTCATATTAAAGCCAAAGCGCATTCTTCCTTGACTGATTGGCTTAAAACAAAAATCCTTCCGGAGAAATTTCCAAAGAAGGAAGCTGACAAAATTCGCAAGAAAAAACTATTTTGACGCGATAGTTTTTATTATTCTTTTCAATTCTTCAAGAGAAAAATAGTCAATTTTGATGTTTCCTTTTTCTCCACGCTTGGTCACGCGCACTTTAGTGCCCAAGACCTCGCGTAATTGCCTTTCGTAATCAATCACTGCCGGCTCGCGACGAGTCAGCCCGGTGGTCTCCAGCCGTTTGGCTTCAACTTTTCGCTCCACTGCCTGCACCGTGCCTTTTTCCGCAACTGCCTGATGATACATTTTTAATTGCTCCTTAGCTGTTGACAAACCCAAAATGGCGCGCCCCAAAGTATGAGTGATTATTCCATCAATCAGTCCTTTTTGAATTTCTTGCGGCAAAGATAACAAACGCAAAGTATTGGAAACATACGGCCGGCTCTTACCGACTTTTTTTGACACATCGTCATGCGTCAAGCCAAATTCATCCACTAATCGTTCATAAGCAAACGCCTCTTCAATCGGATTGAGATTTTTGCGCTGAATATTTTCAATCAAAGCCAATTCCAATTTTTCCAAATTTTTTGCCTGACGAATAATGGCCGGCACTGTGGCCAAATTTAAAATCTGCGCGGAACGAAAACGCCGCTCGCCGGCAATCAACTCATATTCACCGTCATTTGATTCGCTCAAAATTATCGGCTGAATAATGCCATATTCTTTGATTGAATTGACCAACTCTTCCAAATCCTGATGAGCAAAATTCTGGCGCGGCTGATACGGATTGGCTTTAATGGCAGTCAAAGGAATTTGCCAAATCCGGCCGCTTTTGTCGCCAGCTGGCTCGCCTGACAAATTTACAACGGATTTTCTTACTGCCGATGCGTCATCTTTAACAGAACTATTTTTAAAAGTTGGGATAAGAGAACCCAATCCCCTGCCTAAAGCCATATAATTAATTGTTTAATTCAATAATTTCTCGAGCCAGCCGCTCATAGGCCTTCGCGCCTTTTGACGACGGATCATAATGTAAAATTGATTTGCCAAATGATGGCGCCTCGGCCAAACGGACACTCCTCGGAATCACCGAACGAAAAATCTTATTTGGAAAATATTTATACAATTCCTGCCAAACATCGTTTGATAATTTATTGCGGCTGTCAAACATGGTGAGCACAGCCCCCATTACATCCAAATCCGGCCGCAAATTTTCTTTTACCAAACTAATAGTTTCCAAAAGCTGACCCAATCCCTCCAAAGCATAATACTCGGCTTGCACCGGTATAAGCACGGTGTCGGCCGCCACGAGTCCATTTACAGTCAACAAACCGAGCGAAGGCGGACAATCAATCAAAATATATTCGTAAGCATGTTTGGCCTCTTCCAAAATTTCACGCAATTTAAACTCACGATTAGGCGCATTGATCAGCTCAACATTGGCTCCGGCCAAGCCCAAAGTCGCCGGCGCCAAACGGTATCCATCATGATTGGTATTACAGACAATATCTCGTAATGACGCCTCGCCAAGCAGGGTGTTATAGATGCCTTTTTCCAATTTTCTATGGTCAACTCCCAGGCCGGATGTGGCATTGGCCTGCGGATCAATATCCACCAATAAGACAAATTTACCCAAAGCTGCCAAATACGCGCCCAGATTCACGGCCGTGGTGGTTTTACCAACTCCGCCTTTTTGGTTGACAAGAGAAATGATTTTTGGCATAATTAAGAATAACATTATTATATCATATCTTGAATAAGACATAAAGCCGCGGTGGCGGAATTGGCAGACGCACGGGACTCAAAATCCCGCGACCGCAAGGTCATGAGAGTTCGATTCTCTCCCGCGGCAATTTCACATGTATTTAGCGACCATTTACGAAATTTTCTTTTTGGTATATATAATAATGGCCTTAATTCTGGCTGTTATTTTAATTAAGCGTAAACACAAAATTGCGCCAATTATTATCTTTTTGTCTATTGCCGGCCTGATTTACAGCGGATATATTGAGCCACAGTGGATAAAAATCCGCGAGCAAAAAATTGAAACCAATAAATTAAATGAAGAAGTCAAAGTGGCGGTGATTGGCGACTGGCATTTTCGACCATTCAAGGGTGAAAATTTTGCCAAACGCGCCATTGCTAAAGTGGCTGAACTCAAACCCGATTTGATTTTAATGACCGGGGATTTTCTATTCTTTGATGATCTGCCGGATTTTGAAAACGACTTGCGCGCCTTGGGCGGTTTAGCCAAAATCGCACCAACATACACAGTGCTCGGTAATCACGATTACGGCATTGTGTTTCCCGACGAGTCATTTCTCTATACTGATTCACATCGCGAAATCACCAAAATTTTAGAGGATTCGGGCATCCATGTCTTGTCAGATGAGCAGAAAAAGGTTACTATAAAAGGCGAGGAAATCATTTTAGCCGGTTTTGATGAGTATTGGCGTAAAGTAAGATATCCTGAAAAAACAACGAAAGGACTAGATAAAATCAGCGCTTTAAAAATCGGCATCAGTCATCACCCGGACATTGCTTTTGAAAAGGTGGCAGAAAATCTAGATTTGGTTGTAGCCGGACACACGCATGGCGGACAAGTGCGCTTGCCATTGATTGGCGCTATTGGCGATGCTGAAAGCTTAATGGCTAAAGATGATTACGGTAAATATCTGCCAAACCATCAACCACAAATTTTTAATACAGTGGGTATTGGCGAATCCGGTCCGCATCTGCGCTTTTGGAATCGTCCGGAAATCGCGCTGTTGAGAATTAAATAATGGCTGGGTAGCTCAGTGGTAGAGCACACGCTTCATAAGCGTGCCGTCGAGGGTTCGATCCCCTCCCCAGCTATATTTTATTTTATTCCCCCAACGGCGGCCAGAGATATGTCTTGAAAACCCACTCGGTCAAAGCCCGCGCTTCGCTAAAACGCCCGTAATGCGTGCTTGAACCCAAAACCACAGTAATTATTCGATTTCCATCTTTATTTTCAATTGCCACTACAAAACAATAGCCAGCCTCTTCCACAAACCCGGTTTTGCCTCCCACGATTTTAGCAGCGCCAACAGGCAATCGCTCGGACAACAAAACATTTGTTGAACTGATACTGCGCGCCGGGCCGTTAGGCATTAAATTAAAAACATAATTCTTTTTTACAACAACTTCTTGAATAGCTTTTTCAGATAAAGCAAATTTCAAAAGCCAGGCAATTTCTTTGGCAGTTGATTGATTGGCCGGATCCAAACCTGTCGGTTCTGTAAAAATAGTTTGCTTCAAACCCAAATCAACTGCTTTAACATTCATTTTTTTAACAAATTCCTCCATTGACAAACCGGTTGAGCGCGCCAAAGCCATAGTGGCATTATTGGATGAGCTGACCAAAGAAACATTAAACAAATCCTTCACTGTCACCTGCTCACCCTCTACCACATTTAAACGACCCTGACTGCCGTCAGCAGCTTCTATTGTCACCATCTTGTCCCATTGCGGCGCTGTGTCTAAAAACACCAAAGCAGTAATTAATTTGGTCAAACTGCCAATAGAACGAACTTCATTTTCATTAAAAGCAAAAAGTTGATTTTCAGTGTCTTCATCCATTACAAAAGCAGATTTAAAAGTGGCTTTTTTAATGTCAAAATCAACTGTTTCCGGCTTGCGCTGAGGCGCACGCTCGGAGCGGCTCAAAGCCAACGGCAGTGTTTTTATTGGCGCGGCTGAAATTATCAAACTATCTCCGCCGACCTGCTCGGCCGCAGCTTTTTCCGCCAGCTGTTCTCTCACGGCTTTGTTATTCAAGACTGCGACAGGCGCGGTTGGAAAACCGCCTCCGGAAAGTCCAAGGAAAATAAAGGCCTGCCAAATAAATGTTTTAAATAAAAATTGACTTAACATAATCAATTCGGCTGTTGCGTTTCATTTAACAACTGGTCCAACAAATTATTGGACCTCAATTTTTCATAATCCGGCAATTCCGACGGCTCATTAATTCCTAAAAATTTAATAAAATCAAACGAAACTGAATAAACAGTGTCCGCGCGCGTCTTATCTTCCTCCGCTTTAATCAGCCCGCGCATCATTAAATTGCGCAAAATCAATGAACAATTAACCCCGCGAATTTGCTCCATTTCCAATTTAGTTATCGGACCGCGGTAGGCAATAATAGTGAGCGTTTCCAATGACGGCCGCGTCAATTCCCCTGTTGTTTCATCTTTCACATATTCTTTTACCAATGCGCTGTTTTGCGGATTGGTCATAAATTGCGCCTCTTTACCATCGGTCATGATTTGCAACCCACTATCCGGTTGATTATATTTTTCTTTTAAAATTTTAATCGCCTCTTCCACTTCTTTTTCTTTGCACTCGGCTAAACCGGCCAACTTTTTAAAAGCCAACGGCTTGCCGGCAATAAAAAGAATCGATTCCAATTTTGATGTGATAGACATATTTAAATTTTTTCAATCATTATTTCTTCAAAATTATTGCCCTGCACCACCATAATATGCCGCTGTTTTGTCAATTCAAGCAAAGCCAAAAAAGACACTATCACCTCGGTGCGATTTTTGGCGTTGTTTAAAATCTTGCCAAACCCGACGCGACTGTATTGCGCCAATAAATTATGAATATGTTGAATTTTTTCTTTAATGGAAATGGTTTTCTCCAATGTCGCTTTAGGTAAATCCAACAACGGCTTCAACCGTTCCAAAATCTCCTTAAACATTTGCCGCATTTTTCCTGAATTCAATCCTTTCGGCGGGAAAAATCCCATATCTTCCGGCTTGAAAATTGTCTCGCGAAAATAGGCAAAATGTTTTTTCTTGATTTTATCTTCAACCTTTTCTGCCGCTTCCACAAACTCCTTGTACATTTTCAACTGATCTTCCAAACTAATGCCGGTGTCTTCATCCAAAACCAAATTAGGCAAAATACTTTTTGATTTCAACAAAAGCAATTTGGCGGCAATAACCAAAAAATCAGCCAATTCATCTTCCGGAACCTTTTCTGATTTCAAACAAACCAAAAAATCCTCCGTCACCTTGGCCAAAGAAATTTCCGTTATTTCCAATTCATCTTTCTCAATCAACTGTAAAAGCAAACTTAACGGACCCTCAAATTGTTCCGTCTTGTGATGAAACATCTCTATTTCTTTTTCTTTTTCAGAACTTTGATAATCTTTTTTTCCGCCATTTTTCCCAAATCAGCCAAAGTGGCATTTTCCAATTTTTGCAAATCTTTGGCCTTAAGACGCATGGACTCTGTAAACGATCCGGCGCTTATCAAAACATCCTTGGCTTTAATCAAGGCCTTATCCAAGATAACTTCTGCTTTGTGCAAAGAGCCAAACGGTGTCATGGCTCCTGGCACCACTTTAAAAACTTTTTTCATCACTTGCTCCGGCGCCAATTCCGCCTTTTTGGCTTTCAAAAATTTCTTGACCTTAACCATATCCAAACGATAATGTGCCGGTAAAACAACCAAAACATACTTTTTGTCCGTTTTCACCAAAAGCGTTTTGGCAATTTTCTGCATTTTTTCTTTTAAAGTTTGCGACAAATCAAAAGCAGTAAACACTTTTTTATGTTTCACCAAATCGTACTTAACCTTGTTTTTATCAAGATAGGCGATGATTTTTTTGGAAATCATAGTATTTTAATTAATGATTTATTTGCAAATCAATTCTGTTCAAATCGCGCGGAAAAAGAGTGGCGCGTTTGATATTATCAATTCCAAGCAATCGCGCGGTCAACCGTTCCAAACCAATGGCTAGCCCGCCTTCCGGCGGCATGCCATATTTAAACGCCTCCAAATAAAACTTGAAATTCTCCGGTTGCAAGCCCCATTTTTTGATATTGGCAACCAACTGATTATAATCATTAATGCGCTGTCCGCCTGTTGTCACCTCAATACCACGAAACAACAAATCAAAACTTTTGGTAAATTCCTGGTCGGCTTCATCTGGATAAGTGTACATCGGCCGTTTGGCAGTCGGATAATGCGTGATAAAAATAAAATCGGAATCGTACTGTCTCAAAGCGTATTCACCAAGCCACTGTTCCTCTCCGGGCTCTAAATCCGGCTCTGCCGTGTGGTCAACGCCGGTTTCTTTTTTAATCAGTTCCTGCGCCTCGCGTAATTTCATAATCGGAACTTCCTTTGGAATTTTCATTTCTTGATAATTCCAAAATTTCAATTCCGAACTCACTCGCTCAACTAAAAATCCTTTTAAAAATCTCAAAAACTCAATTTCCAAATTAATCACATCCAAATGATCCTTAATAAATCCGAACTCCAAATCCAAACTAGTATATTCGTTGATGTGCCGCGTGGTAGCGTGTTCTTCAGCGCGATATACATTGCCAATGGTGAAAACACGCTCAAAAACACCAACCATAATCTGCTTGTAAAACTGCGGACTTTGCGCCAAAAAAGCCGGTTGGCCGAAATAGTCAACTTTAAAAACATTGGCCCCGCCCTCGGTTGACGCGCCCACGATTTTGGGACAGGGAAATTCAACAAAATCATAACTGATTAAAAAACTGCGAAAAGCATTAATGATTTCCGCCTGAATTTTAAACAGCGCGCGATTTTTTTCCGTGCGCAAAGTCAATGGCAATAAATCCAAATAAACATCCAAGCCCATTTTTTCATCGGCCGGATCTAAAGGCAAAGGTTCGGCCTTGGCTAAAATTTTAAAACCCTTAGCTAAAATTTCTACAGTGCCAGTGGCCAAAGCCGAATTGATATTTTTCTCATTGCGCTTATTAACCATGCCTTTGATTTCCACCACAAATTCCGGCCGCACCTCTTTGACTGCATCATAATCCTCCCCAAGCTCACTTGGCGCGCACACCACCTGCACGAGCCCTGATCTATCACGAATATCTAGAAAAATAATCTTACCTAAATTACGGCGGGTCTGAACAAAACCATTTATGACTATTTCCGCTCCCACCCTATTGATTGAATCCTTAATTAAAGTTCTCATCATATGAGTATATTTTACCAAAATAGCACATTATGAGCAAGTGGATTAAAAAAAGCACAGGTAGTTGCACCTGTGCCGACTGCCCCCCTAGATAATACTCTCAATGTAGTCCAAACCTCTGCCGGTACCGCGGTCGTCCATGCCATAGCCGACCAAGTAGCCGCTGACATCTGAAAAACCGACATAATCCAAACGAACGCCCGGCACTTGGCATTCATCTGTCTTATCAACCGCAACAGCTATGCTCAATGATTTTGGTCCTTTGAGTCCAAGATGACTTCTGACCCTATCCAAAGTGTAGCGCGTGTCAGCTACTTCATCTACGACAACAACATGTCTGCCGGAAATCTGAAAACTGACATCTTTCAAAATTGATACTTCGCCAGAGCTTCGCCGAAGATTGCCGCGGCTGGCAACGCCAAGCGTGTCAATGTAGAGATTGCGCGTTTTTCGACGTTTTTCCAAAGCTCGCGCCAAGTCAACACCAAAAAACATCCCGCCGTTGAGTAAAATCACCAACACTAGCTCTTTGTCGCCGTAGTTTGTAAAGATCTCGTCGGCTACGCGCTCCACCATCGCATGAATCTCTTCCGCACTAATCCGTTTGTTAGTTCCGAGTCCCATGGTTGCACCCCCTTGTTGTTTGATTACTAAGTTAAGGTTTCAATCTATTGATTGTTCGAGGAAATGGAATACACTCGCGCACATGCTCCACACCGGTAATCCAGCGCACGGTGCGCTCCAAGCCAATGCCAAAGCCGGAATGCGGCACACTGCCATAACGGCGCAAATCCAAATACCATTCATAATCCTCCACTTTCAGTCCTTCTGCTTTAAGCCGTTCCAAAAGTGAATCATAATTATCTTCACGCTGACTTCCGCCAATCAATTCCCCGGCGCCTTCGGTGGCGATTAAATCAGAATTTAAAACCAATTCCGAATTTTGCGCGTCGCGTTTCATATAAAATGGTTTGATATTGGCCGGCCATTTTTCAATAAATATTGGCACTGGCGAATCCTTAGTCAAAAGTACCTCGTCATCATTACCTAAATCCTCACCTTCTTTAATATCCGAACCCAATTGGCGCAATTTGGCAATCGCTTCTTTATAATTCAATCTTACAAAAGGCGCGTCAACTTGCGCCAGCTTGGTTGTGTCGCGCTCTAAAATAGCCAATTCTTTTTGGCAATATGTTAAACAATATCTAATAATATATCGCGTTAAATTTTCCTGAATTTGCAGATTTTCTTCATGCTCCACAAACGCCGCCTCGGCATCCATCATCCAAAACTCGGTTAAATGCCGTTTGGTTTTGCTTTTTTCCGCCCGAAACACCGGCCCGAAATCATAACACCGCCCGACTGAAGCAATGGCTGCTTCCAAATACAACTGACCGGATTGCGAAAGATAAGCAGTACCCAAATCAAAATATGGCACTTGAAAAAGCGTGGTAGTGCCTTCGCAAGCATTGGGCGTGAAAATAGGCGAATCCACTCGTACAAAATCAGCACTATGCAAAAACTCCTCAATCGCCAGCATAATAGCGTCGCGCACGCGCAAAATCGCCCACTGCTTTGGACTGCGAAGCCACAAATGCCGATATTCCATTAAAAAATCAGGACCATGCTCTTTTTTGCCAATTGGATATTCCGCTGCCGCTTGAACAATCTGTAAAACAGTTGCTTGTAATTCAAACACATCGGCCTGCCGTGGGTGTTGAGTAACTTTGCCTTTGATAATTATTGAACTCTCCAAACTTAATTTAGCGCAATCAGCCCAAACCTGCTCCGGCACGCTATCTTTACTCACCACCGCCTGCGCAAAACCTGAACCGTCGCGAATTTGCAAGAAAAAAATATTGCCGGACGAACGCAAATTATACACCCAGCCCCTAATTTCCACTTCTTGGCCTAAAAATTCGGACAAATTCTTTATTAGCATACTAGATTTGATAATTTACAAAATTTTCAACTAAATTTTTAATTTCCAAAGATAAATTATTATTTAATTTCAAAGACATGCTTTTGGTCAAAGAATAGTGCTGCAGATAACGCAAGACCTTGATGGCTTCGTTGCTGATTGGCTGGTTTTGTTCCTTGGTTTTGATGGCGCAAGCGGAACAGATCAATCCACCGTGTTGA
>JACROI010000024.1 GCA_016214465.1 Candidatus Magasanikiibacteriota bacterium | reverse complement strand
TTGGTGTATTGCTATGGTTTCGGTAATGGTTACCGATTCTGTAAGCGACTGTTGACAGGTGAAAAAATGGAGGGTGCTATGCGCGTTACCATAGAGCAGATGTTCGAGTTGAATGATCAGGTGCGCAACGGTCGAATCAGCGGTGAGGTTTTTCAGCGCCTGCTGGAAAATCCCAACCGCTACGACGACAAGTTGGGACGGTTTGGTCGCAGGTACGACATCAAGGTCAACTACGATCTGGGCGTTGACCGGCTCGTCGTGGCCAACAATTTCAACTGGAAAAACGACGCCATCATCTCGGCGCATTTCCCGGTTGAACGCAAGGGAGTTCGCGATGTAGCGGTTGAATTTTATGAGTTTGACCACACTGTGACCGGTGATGAGGCCGTGGCGCAGATTGAGGCGGATGGCTACATCAACGAGGATTTGTCGGCGCTTCTGACTTTCGGGAAGGATCACCCGATTGAGCAGCTTCGGCGGCCGATCGTCGCTCTGGGTTCTCGCTGGCAGGCCTCCGATGGCGACTGGGGTGTGGCTTGTCTCGGCAGGGACGGCGACGAGCGCGCTCTGGACTTGCGCTTGTTCCACTACGATTTCGGCCCGGACTATCGTTTTCTCGTCTCCAGCAAGTAGGTACTTGGTTACTCGGTCTCTTGGCACTTCCAACGGGGGTGTCTAGGACACTCGGTAACTCTGATCCTCAACTGCCTGTCTTGATGTCCCAAGGACATCAAGACAGGCCTTTTTTATATTTTTAAAATTTGATATACTTTATTCAGATTTTACAGACACGGATGTTTTTTAGAATTAAGGAAAGAACTACGCCAGAGACGCTCCAATCTTATTTAGGGCTGCTGAAGCATGGCAACACTGAAAAAGTGAGGCAAGAACTTTTGTGGCGATATTGGCTGTGGAAATTATAAATTTATATTCACAGGCGGTCTTATTTGCATATTAAAATTGTGATATAATGTTCTCATGCCCAGGAGGAAAAAATCAGCACAATCAAAACCGATTTTGATTTCATTTTTAAGAGAGGAGACGCCATCGCCTCATATTTTGAATTTGCGCGAAACATTGGCCGAGCCGGCTGAAAAAACAATAGAATGGAAACCAAATGCTTTTGAGCGTGTTTTAAGTCAGCCCTTATCTTCTTTTAAGTCGCCAGCGACAGAGATTGAGGATATTTTGGAAGAAAAACCAATGGTAGTTGAACAGGGAGTGTTTTTTGATTCGGATGATGATGAAGAAGAGCTGGAAGTTGGCGCAGTTAGTCGTTGGAAAATGCCTGATTTTAATTTTTCTTTGCCGCGGATTTCACTGCCCAACATCAGCTGGCCGCAGTGGCCGCAATTTTCTTTGCCAGTGTTACGGCCGGCTTTTGCTTTTAAACACGCGGGATTGTATGGTTTTGTGTTATTTGCATTGGTTCTTACCTTGCCTTTGCCCGCTTTTTCCACTTACGCGTCTTTGAGAAAAACACAAAATCAAATTATTCAATTGGGCACCGAGGCTTTTAATCATTTGGAAAGCGGTCAATCAGCTCTTTTGGCAAAAGACATGATTGGGGCCACAAAAGATTTGCAGACCGCTTTGGATCTTTTTTCCCAGACCCAAAAAGAATTAAAAGGTATTAATCCGATTTTGCGCGCGGCGCTTGCTGTAATACCGGGCGTGCGGCAAAAATATCTGAATGGCGAGCATTTGATGATGGCCGGGACCAATTTATCCGTAGCCGCTCTGCCACTGATTCAAGCGGCTGATGTTTCTTTGGATAAGCCGTTGTCTGAACAGTTGGAACATTTTGATGCCATTTTGACTCAAGTCGCGCCGCGATTTAAAGCAGTGGCTGAACATCTTCAACAAGTGGACGCGAGCGCTCTGCCCGATGCGGAACAAGAGAAATTTTTGTCAATCCGCGATAAAGTTGAATGGCTGGCGTCGGATTTGGAAAAAATTCAACCATTGCTGGCCAATTTGTCAATGATTTTGGGCGGGGATAGCGCCAAACGGTATCTTTTAATTTTTCAAAATGATACGGAATTGCGGCCAACCGGCGGATTCATTGGCTCGTTTGCTTTGCTTGACGTAGATAAAGGAAAAATTAAGAAATTGGATTTGCCTGGCGGTGGTTCTTATGAAATGCAAGGCGCTTTGAAAGCCGCTATTTTGCCGCCGCCGCCATTGCAGTTGCTAAAAGCTCGCTGGGAGTTTCAAGATGCCAATTGGTTTCCGGATTTTCCAACTTCGGCCAAGAAAATAATGTGGTTTTATGAAAAAGGTGGAGGCCCGACAGTGGATGGCGTGTTGGCTTTTGATACTCGCTTATTCATTGATTTATTGAAAATTACCGGGCCGATTGAAATGTCAGAATATGGTTTGACAGTTGATGAACAAAATTTTGTGGCAGTAACGCAAAAACAAGTGGAGATTGATTATGACAAGACGGAAAATAAACCGAAACAATTTTTAGCCGACTTGGCGCCTAAGGTGATTGAAAAACTTTTGAATAATACCAGTGAATTTTTGCCATTGCTCGGCGCGTTGAATAAAAATCTTGCCGAGCGGCATTTGCAAATGTATTTTTCCAATGATGATTTGGAAAAATTTTTCATTGACAGCGGCTGGGCAGGGAAATTGAAAGACAATCCGCAAGGTGATTATTTGGCGGTGATCAATACCAACATTGCCGGTGGAAAGACCGACGGCGTAATTAAACAAACCATCAATCATCAGGCGAAAATTGAAGTTGACGGGTCTATTGTGAATGTGGTGACAATTACTCGCGAGCATCAAGGCCGGCCGGGCGATGTTTTTACCGACTGGCAAAATGTAGGTTATCTTCGTCTATACGCGCCCGAAGGGAGCCGGTTAATTAAAGCCGATGGTTTCACCTATCCAGAGGAAAAATTATTTAAAGTGGCGGAAAAGTGGTATAAATTGGACGAGGATTTACAGGCCGTGGAACAAGAGCAGACCATTGATGAAACCAGTGGCACTATTATCACCAAAGAATTTGGCAAGACCTCGTTTGGCAATTGGGTGATGACCAAGCCGGGCCAAACCACCACCGTGTCATTTACTTATCGTTTGCCTTTTAAATTATTAAACAATTCTGATTATTTGTCTTATTCTTTATTGGCGCAAAAACAGGCCGGCCGCGTGGCTGACGGATTTTTCAGTCATATTTCCATTCCAACTGAATGGCAGGTGGTTTGGCGCGATCCGGCCGAGATTGAATTAAATGGTAATCAATTGAATTATTCAACCGATTTGCGAGAAGACAAGTATTTTGGATTTGTGATTAAGAGATAATTTAAGCAAGCGGAGGCAGAATGTTTTTTGAAGCTAGGATGTGTTTGAGCCAGGACGAGGCGTTCTACGATGTCTAAGGTAGAGAACGCCGAGTTCGATGGCCTGAAAGGCCAGGCGAGTTTATCTTAGCGAAAAAAACAATCTGCCGAGCCTGCTCGTTTATAAATATGCCAGCACGCAAAAAAGTAAGTTCCAAATCGTTTAATCAGAAAATGGTCAATGGTCTGCACGATATTTATTCAGAATCAAATAAAAAAAGCCGTCCGACAGTGTCAGCTCCATCAGGTAGCCGCTCAAAAATAAAATTTCTTTTTGGTTTGTTGTTCTTTTTCGCTTTTTTAGCCGGAGTGTCCTGGGCCGGTTTTTTTATTTTCGGCAGCGGGCAGAAATTTTCCGAAGACAAGATTGAAATAAAAATCAACGGGCCTGAAAAAGCGGTTAGTGGCGAAAATATCACTTATCGTTTGGTAATTCGCAATCGCCAGCGCACGCCTTTGGCCAATACTTCGATTGAAGTGCGTTATCCGGATAACTTTGTGGTTGCCTCGATTAATCCAACGAGCGATGACAAAGAAAATCGTCGTTGGGATTTTGGGGCGATCGGAGAAGATGAAGAAAAAACAGTGGAGATAATCGGGCAATTATTCGGCGCGCCGCCAATGGATTTAACTTTGCGTACTTTTTTAAGCTACCGTCCGGCCAATTTTAACGCTGATTTTCAAAAAGTCAGTAATTTTATCACTCATCTTCAGCCATTGCCCGTTGAATTGAGCGTCGTCGGGCCTGACGCAATTGGCCCGGGCGAAGAAGCGCTTTACGCGATTAGCGTGATAAATATCAGCGAAGAATCAATGAAAAATTTGGAATTATCTTTGAAACTGCCAACTAATTTAAAAATTAATTCTTTAACGCCCGCGCCGACCCAAGGGCAGACATTGTGGAAATTGTCGGAACTTGCTCCGCAGGCGTCAAGCACCATTAAAATTAAATCCATTTTTACAGCCGGAGTCACTGAAGCCGCGCCAATACTTTCAGCAATTCTCAATCTACGCGAAGACGGGCAGTTGTTTCAGCAAGCCACAGCTGAAAAAATAATTAATCTTACGCAGTCGGCCTTGTCAGTAACCATGGCGGCCAATGGCAGTGTGGAAAAACAATCAGTGAATTTTGGCGATAAGATTTCTTTTTTGATTTCATTTGAAAATAGCGGAACCGTGAGTTTGAAAAATTTGTCATTGCGCGCGGTGTTGGATATTCCTTATGACAGCAGCAAAAGCATTTTGAATTGGACTGCTTTGGAAGACAAGGTCAATGGAGCGGTACAGGGCGAACAAAGATCAGCCACAATGCGGCGCGGCATTATCACTTGGACCAAGGCGCAAATTCCGGCTTTGGCTGAATTAAAGCCCAAAAGCAAAGGCACTGTGGAATTTATCATTCCCATCAAAGCAAAAAATGAAATCAATTTGGCTAAACTGGTAGAGTCAAAAATTACGGCTTACAGCGAAGCGCTGTTTGGGACAGCCAAGCCTGGGGAATCGTCAACTTTGCAAAGCAATAATTTGAGTTTGGCCTTGAACACTGATTTGAATTTGTCAGCGCAGGTGATTTTGAAAGAAAAGAAAAATTTGCCACCGCAGATTGGCAAAAAATTTGACAGCGAAAATATCTACACTATCACTTGGGTTTTGGCCAATACTTTGCATGAGGTGACTGATTTGAAATTGTCAACGACACTGCCGGAAAATGTAGATTGGAAAAATGTTACTTCACTCTCGGCAGGCGACATTGCTTATGACGCTAATGCCAAACAAGTAGCGTGGCAATTAAATCGTCTGCCTATATCTGCACCCACAGCCACGATTTCTTTTGATGTTGGCGTTAAATTTTCCAGCGATGACAAAGGCAAAAGTGAAACAATAATTGAAAAAACCAGCGTGGAGGCGAAAGATAAAGTGACCGGAGAGGGCGTGTTGTTGTGGAAGGAGGCGGTGAGCGCTGGATTATAAAAATATAGTTATTTAAAAAAGCGGCTCTGATTGGAGCCGCTTTTATTTTTTTTTAAATGCTGGGAAGAGGAATCGAACCTCCATGGGGTTGCCCCCGCTGGCTCCTGAAGCCAGTGCGTCTACCAGTTCCGCCATCCCAGCATATTTTTTTCTTTGCCAACGAGCGGTCGTCCCGATGTTCCGTCGGGATGCGTCTGCCAATTCCGCCACCAGGGCTTTATCTTCACCCGCTTTTGGTTCGTATGTACCAATTCGCAACATCATTGAAACAGTCAGCCGGCTGGGACAGCAAATGTAATTCTATCCCTTTGATCGAACGATCAATCGGATAAAAGTAGGTGGAATGATACAGGAAAATCGCCGGAATGTCACTAGCAAGCAATTTTTGAAATTGGTAATAGAGTTTTATCCGTTCATTTTTGTCAGGGGACGCGCGGGCTTTATCTAAAATGTCATCAGCCGCTCGGCTGGTGTAATTGGCTAAATTCAGACCCGGATTCACCGCATGCGTTGAATTCCACAACGGGAACGGATCTGGGTCGGCGCCTGTTACCACGCCATAAAGCAATATTTCATAAGAGCGATTTCTAATGATCTCGCGAATTTGTCCGGCATCCACCAAATCAACATTCACCTGAATGCCTAATTCTTGCCACGATTCTTTGAGCATGGACGCCACTTTGCTGAATTCCGGCTGGTTCAATGCCGTTACAGATACATTTAAACCATAGTTATTTTTTTCACGGAAAAAAGTTTGTGTCGGGCTCAAGCCTGCTTCCAAGTTTTTTTTGGTTTGCGTTACAAATTCCGCTTTTTTCTTATTCCATTCATCCTGTTCTTCAGTGGTTAGTTTTTTCTTTTTGAAAAAATCAGGATTTTGAGCTTTTTGTTGTTCTAGCCAAGTATTGTAAAGCTCTTGTTCTCTTTTTTCCAAGAATTTTTCGCGGTTGATTTTATTCCATTTGTCGCTATCCAAAATTATATTTGCTTTCTTTAAATCATATTCAATTTTGAAATCCTGCGTCGCGCCAAGCGAACCCGGCGGAAATGGCCCGTAAGCCGGCACGCCTTCATTTTTCAAAATTTGAGTTATGATTTGCGAGCGGTCAACTGCCAAATTCATGGCCTGTCGCAATGGCTGGTTTTTCAACAGCAAATTATTTTTCTGATTTAAAAACAGAGCGGTATATTGAGCCATTCGCCATGATTTCAAATTCAAATTTTTTTGGCTGATTTTTTCTTTTTGTTCTTTGGGCAAAAATCCCAGTCCCAGCACTTGGCGATTGCGTAAGGCCTCCATGGCGGTATTTACATCTGGATAAAATTTGAAAATGATTTGACTAATGTAAGGTTTTTGCAAATGATAATTTGGATTTTGTTTCAGAGTGTAGGATTTGAGATTGCCGCG
>JACROI010000023.1 GCA_016214465.1 Candidatus Magasanikiibacteriota bacterium | reverse complement strand
TCCTTTTTTAATTCAATCACAATGCGCACGCCGTCTTTGTTTGATTCATCGCGCAAGTCCTTAATGCCTTCAATCTTTTTTTCATGCACCAAATCGGCGATTTTTTCCACCAATGTCGCTTTGTTAATTTGATACGGAATTTCATGAACAATAATTTTGTAAAGTCCGTTTTTGTCTTCCACTATTTCGGTTTTAGCGCGCGTGACTACGCGGCCGCGACCGGTGGCATAGGCCTGCGTGATTTCTTTTTTATCATAAATTATGCCACCGGTCGGGAAATCAGGGCCTTTTACAAATTCAGTCAAATCCTCAACATCAGCGTCCGGATGTTCAATTAAATGATTGATGGCTGAGCAAAGTTCTCCCAAATTGTGTGGCGGAATACTGGTGGCCATGCCAACCGCGATGCCAATTGTGCCGTTTAAAAGCAGGTTGGGCAAGCGTGCCGGAAGCACGGTCGGCTCCAAGTGCATGCCGTCGTAGTTGGGCGTGAAATTAACTGTGTCCCGTTCAATGTCCGTGAGGATTTCTTCGGAAATATTGGCGAGTTTGCACTCCGTGTTATGATTGATAAAACCATTACCGACAAAAGAGTGGCATTCGCTCGCGACTCGTAAAGAATACACTTTTTGTGTGATTCCTTTCTCTATTTTAACAATAGAATCAAATAGATAATTATTGGCAATCAGCATTTCAAAAAGTATTTGCATTTCAATTTTGAGAGTCGGTTTTACGGCCGTGCATACTTGTGCCCCATTTTTTATAATATTCGGATAATGGTCAAAATTATGTTTATAGGCAAATTCTTTTTTATCCCAATTGCATTCTGGAAAATCAGCGACAAGAGAGCGAGTAAAAGAAGATACAAAAGGAATAAAATCGGTTTGAGAGGAATCTTTGTGGATTCTCGCGATTGCTTTATTTAGTTTATTTGTTTTCAGATTTGATAAAAAATTGATCTCTTGTTGGAAAGCTAGATAATTTTGTAGTCCTCTCAGATATAATTTATGAGTTTTTCTATATGAATCATAACGCTTGGTGCCTGTGATACCAAAACGCAACAGAATTAATTGCGTTTGCGCTATCAATTTTTCACTAACGGAACAACAGCTCAATTCCGTCATTTTACTACTGAAGCTGATACTGCCGTCACCTTCAAAATATGCTTGGAGAAATGCCGCCGCCACCTTTTTAGGCGATTGAAAAATTGTGAAAGGAACGGTTTTTTCTTTGGATTTTACCGGTTCCAAGCCTAAATTTTTTAAAAATTCAACTACAAAACGCGAGTGTATTTCTAGTGTATAATATGGTTTTTTGCCAAATGAATTAGGGGCGCGAGAAAAACAATGCAATCGACAATCCGGAAAAACTTTTTGCCAACGATTTTTAAAATCATCAATCCACTCGCTGTCACTATTGCAGAATTCTATTTCGTTTTGTTTTATAGTCCCTTCGACCAACAGAGCGCCTAGAATATGAGCCAGATTTTCATCCATTTTATTCGGCAGTGTTTTAATTTGTCTTCGTTTATTTTTAAGTTGAGGGCGAAATTTTTTTATGTCCAATAATTGTTCCGACCAGAGCAAGTCCGCGTTTCTGTCTAAAACCGCAACATCATTTTCTTGTATTTTTTCAAGAAGTTTCCATTGAAATATTGGCTCACCGGTTAAAGCGTCTTTGGACCAAGTCAGTATGGGGTGATTGGCTGTGCCTGTCAGCGTAAAACCGTGTTGGGTTGTAATTTTAATAGTTGGGTGAACTCCGCTATCAAACCATTTTGTGGCATTATTAATAATTTTATTTTTGGAAAGGATTTTTATTTGTATGTCTTCCGATTGATTTTCAGAAATTTTTTCAATTGGAATCATTCCTTTGTCAGTTGGAATAAGTGTGTCGCCTGTAACGCAATATCTCATCGCAGCAGCAGAATCTCCGTCAAGTGAGTTGTGGACAAAAACGCCGTCGGCTAATAAAAAGTTGTGATATTCATCAACTGTGATATCCCAAACATCAAATTTTTCTTTGATTTTTTTAATGGAAACAACGCGATGGTTGTAGGTTTGAGCTTGTTCTAGCAGGATGTCCTTAATAGTCAATTTTTTAGCTGATTTATAGGTTCCATTATTAAGCAGGAAGCGATGGTCCGGCGTGCATCGGATTTTTTCACCGGTATTTAATGTTAATTCAATAATTTCAGCATTTTTTCTAGTGATGCGAGAATGGTGTGCCAAGCCAACTATTATTTCACTTTCTTTGTTAACTGAATAGACAGCAAATTTTTGGTCTGGTTTGAAATCTTTGGCTAATTGTTCAAAACTTCCCTCGGTGCCATCAAGCAGTTTAATTTTTGTGTCACCGGTAAAACAACCAAAATTTCCTTGTCCCATAACCATTGGATAGCGCATGGAAAAATCCTGCGCCAAGCGTACTAAAGTGTCATAAACCGCCACATCGCCATGCGGATGGTATTTGCCAAGTACTTCACCAACCACTGTGGCTGATTTGCGCTGTTTGGCTTGCGGTTTGAGCCCCATGTGCCACATAGCGTAAAGAATGCGGCGATGCACCGGCTTAAGGCCGTCGCGCACATCTGGCAAGGCGCGAGAAATTATCACCGACATGGCATAGTCCAGATAGGAATTTTGCACTTCGGTGACAATCGGCTGATTCATTAACCGGCCGATTGGATTGGCGGAGATTTCATCGGATTCCAGTTTGGGCTTTGACTTTATGATTCTTTTCATAGTGGTTTTGGGGTATTTTTGTTTTCAATTTTTTTTTTAATTCATTGATTTGTTCTGTGTTTAGTGTTTCAACGGGTGCGGGCGCAGCCACGGAATCGGCTGCGGCTTTTTTAATAATATTTTCCAGATTTTTCATTTCAGCCGCCTTGGCCTGTCCATTTTTTAAAATATCCGACAGCTCACTTTTGTTTAAAAAATTAAAATCTTCAGTAACCGAGCCGGTGTTTTTGAAATTTTCTTTTATCCTCATTCCCCACAGTCCGATTAAAAAAGCCATTATCATAATCACTCCGCTCCACATCATAATTTGCCGTTTGCGTAAATCAGATGACGACATAATGGGTGTTGAGGTCTTGGCTGTGTTGGCCATGATTTTTTCAATCGGCGCTTCGCGATAAAACATTGTTGGAAAATCAATTTTTTTTGCGTTTTTTTGTTTCACTTGTGTGCGCGGCATATTAGGACTTTTCCAATAATACCAATCGGGTTTCATCTTGCGGCAAATCCCGTTTGGCGACTTTAAATTTAGGCAGCCATTCTTTTTCTTTTTGTCCCAAGAGTTTGGCGAATTTATCAATCGGTTCGCCGGGTAGTTTGCCATTGGGCGGATTAAAAGAATGGGGTATCACAATTCGCGGTTCCAATTGATTGACCAAGTCCGAAGCCTCGTTGGCGCCTAAAACATTGCCCCCGCCGCAAGGCAAAAGCAAAATATCAATCAAGCCTAATTTATCCACCATTTCTTCATTCACCGTTCCTTTGAAATTGCCAAAAAATATGGTGGAAACATTTTCCGTGTCAAAGTGAAACACCAATTGCGGCTCTTTTGGATTTTTGGAAATATCAACGGCATAGACCATTACCCCGCGGACTTCATATTCGCCCGGACTGGCAATAACAAACGGTTCTCCACTCAAAGTAATAGTGTTTTTTTCACCGGAACCAAGTAGAACCAAGTCGCTTTTTAGATTGCGCGGCAAATCGGCTTTTGGTTCCAAATAGGGATTTATCAAAATGACCACCTCGTCGCGCCAAGGGGTTTTGGTTTCAATTTTAAAGGCGGAATGGCCCAACCAAGAGATATGCATAGAAAAATTTAGTGTTATTTTCTTTTAATTATTATCAAGCGAATAAGAGAAGAGCAAATTTATTTGCTCTTCCGAGTGAGCGCAGATATCAAAAGATAATCATCCTTTATTATACTATAATTCCAGCGCGGTGGCAAGGGGGAAAAAGGCAAAAAAACAGGCACCGTGTGGCGCCTGTGGTTGGGAGTTGTGGTTGCGAGTTTTTGTTCCGCTATTCAGTGTCCGGCGGCTCTTGAGCCACGCTGTCGTTGACATTGGCTTTGGCGGCTTTATCAATGGCTTGTCGTTTTTCCTCTTCGTCAATGCGTTTGCTGTATTCTTCAAAGACAGAGACGCAAGTGTCGTCAATAGCTGTCACAGCGCGCCAGTTGTCGCCGTGCTTTTCGGCCAGTAGTTGGCATTCGGTCAAGGCCGACTGGAATTCCTTTTCTCGCGCTTCCGGGCTCCAGCCCACTTTGATAGTGATCATTGTCCATGCCATGAGGCATCCGAGTATGACTGCCAAAAACATTTTGGCAATGGGTCCGAACAGAAATGTGAATTTGGATGTTTTTGCACGTAGCATCTGTCCCCCTTTGTTGTTGTTCATTGCGTTATGCAGCTCATAAAATAGTAGCATAAGGCAGGTAAAATTTCAAGATGCAAAAACTCCGCCATTTTAAGACGGAGTTTAGAGATGAGGGCGAATTATCCTTACAAATTAGGAGGTGAGAAGGACAAAGCTATTTTCCACGATAAATCGGGGAAACATTCTAAGTCAAGGAGTCAAATCCTGGTTTAAGAGAGTCAGACCCTCCTTTATAAACCAAAGATTGAATCCAGTCGGCTACCTCGGTTTTAAGGCCTACTTAGCCGATTTTTCTCGCCCCTCCTTATTCTTAAGGGTAATTTCGCTAGATTTAGCTGAAATTTGAATTTGTAAGGCGCTTTTTCACGGTCAACATACTAGTATAGCACACTTTTCCACAGTTGTCAAGAGACATCGCGCTTGACAACGGAATCTAGTTAATGTATACTCAATTTAATCTTTCAATGGTCTCAATGTCTTGTCTAAGCAAGAATTGGCACTGTTGGCAAGGCCAATCATACTACATGACCCTTGCGACACTCTCAAAAAATTTATAAATTAAGCAAAACCTCCAGTGGTAAATATACCCTCGGGGGAATTTTCTTTTTGTCTTATGATTTTTAAACGTCAACCATTGCGCGAAGTTAAGCGCCGATTTTTTACTCCTCTGAAAGAAACGATGGAGATGCCGGATCTCATTGAGGTGCAAAAAAATTCGTACAAGTGGTTTTTTGATGTTGGCATCAAAGAACTTTTTGAAGAATTTTCTCCGGTGACGGATTTTACAGGTCGAGATTTGGAATTGAACTTTTCCGACTACTATTTGGACGCGCCGAAATTTGATGAAGTGGTTTGCCGCCAAAAAAACATCACTTACGAAGCCGCTCTGCGCGTGAAAGCGAAACTGTCCAACAAACGTGGAGGCACTTCCAAAGAACAAGAAGTTTATTTGGGCGATTTTCCAGTGATGACCAATCGCGGAACTTTTGTAATTAATGGCATTGAGCGCGCGGTGGTGTCGCAGGTAATCAGGAGCGCCGGCGTTTTTTTCACCGGTGAAAATACTCGCGGCCGCCGCTATTATGGCGCGAAAATTATTCCCAATCGCGGCGCTTGGATTGAAATTGAAACCGACCTGAACAATGTCATTTGGGTGAAAGTTGACCGCAAGCGCAAAGCGCCCATCACTATGCTTTTGCGCGCTTTTGGCTATTCCACCAATGAAGAAATTTTAGAGCTTTTTAAAAAAATTGATGTTCATCCGCAAATTCGTTTTATTGAAAACACTCTGGCCAAAGACCCTTCCAAAACAGAAGACGACGGCTTGGCTGGAATTTATCAGAGAATCCGGCCGGGGGATTTAGCCACGATTGACAACGCGCGTTCGCTGATTCACGCCATGTTTTTCAATTTTAGCCGTTATGATTTGGGCACTGTCGGGCGTTACAAATATCGCGAAAGATTCGGGCTGAAAGGTGAAATTGATTTTAAAGACCGCGCTCATCGAATTTTATCCAAAGAGGATTTGGCCATGATTATTGGAGAAGTGGTGCGGCTCAATGTGACGCAGGAAGAACCGGATGACATTGACCATTTGGGCAATCGCCGCATTCGCGCGGTTGGCGAATTGGTGCAGAATCGTTTTCGCGTCGGGTTGTCCCGCATGGAACGCATTATCAAAGACAGAATGAGCACTTTGGAAGTTGATGTTTTGACTCCGAATCGTTTAATTAACGCTCGGCCGGTGATTGGTGTTGTGCGCGAGTTTTTTATGTCTTCGCAGTTGTCGCAGTTTATGGATCAGACCAATCCTTTGGCTGAATTGGAACATAAGCGCCGTTTGTCAGCCATGGGTCCTGGCGGCTTGTCCCGCGAGCGCGCCGGATTTGATGTGCGCGATGTGCATCCGACTCACTATGGCCGCATTTGCCCAATTGCCACTCCGGAAGGTCCGAACATTGGTTTGGTGGGACATTTGGCCAGTTATGCCCGCGTGAATGAATATGGTTTTATTGAAACACCTTATCGTCTGGTGGAAAAAGAAAATATGAATGGAAAAATCAAACCGCGCGTGACAGAAAAAATTGTTTATCTGAACGCTTTTGCCGAAGAAAAAGTTGTTACGGCAGCTGCCAATACTCCGATTGATGAAAAAGGATATTTTTTAACTGATAAAGCCGAGGTGCGCCGTTTTGGCGAACCAACAACTGAATTGGTTGAGCATATTGATTATGTTGATGTGTCACCAAAGCAGATTGTGAGCGTGGCCACGGCTTTGATTCCGTTTTTGGAGCACGATGACTCGGTGCGCGCTTTGATGGGCACGAACATGCAACGGCAAGCAGTGCCTTGCGTGAAGCCGGAAGCGCCATTGGTTGGCACTGGAGTGGAGAGAAAAGCAGCGCGCGATTCCGGGCAGATGGTTATTGCCGAAGCAGCCGGCACGGTGGTAGAGGTGGCTGGCGCCAGGGTTCAGGTTTTAGAAGATCAGGGCGGGTTGCGTAATTATGATTTGAGTAAATTTGTCCGTTCCAACGCCTCCACTTGCATTAATCAGCATCCGATTGTGAAGAAAGGCGAACGGATTGAGGCTGGCGCCGGATTATCTGACGGCCCGGCTATCAGCTCCAGCCAAGAATTGGCTTTGGGGCACAATGTACTCGTGGCGTTTATGATTTGGGATGGATATAATTTTGAAGACGCTATTATTCTTTCCGAGCGGCTGGTGCAAAAAGATTTTTTCACATCAATTCATATTGAAAATTATACAGTTGATGTTCGTGAGACAAAACTTGGTCCGGAAATTATTACCTCGGACATCCCTAATGTGAGTGAAGAAAAATTAAAAAATTTGGACAGTGAAGGAATTATTCGCATTGGCGCCGAGGTTACATCCGGCGATATTTTGGTTGGTAAAATCACTCCGAAAGGCGAGTCGGAATTGTCAGCCGAAGAAAAATTGTTGCGCGCCATTTTTGGCGAAAAAGCCCGCGATGTTCGCGACAGCTCATTGTATTTGGAACACGGCGAACACGGCAAAGTCGTGGATATTAAAATCTTTTCCGCGGAAAACGGCGACAAGTTGCAACCTGGCGTGATTAAATCCATTCAGGTGGCGGTGGCTGACATGCGCAAAATTCAGGTTGGTGATAAATTGGCCGGCCGCCATGGCAACAAGGGCATTATTTCCCGCATTATTCCTGATGAAGAAATGCCGCACTTGGAAGACGGCACGCCGGTGGACATTATTTTAAGCCCTCTGGGCGTAATTTCCCGTATGAACATTGGCCAGATTTTGGAAACGCATTTGGGTTTGGCCGCGAATGCTTTGGGTTATCAAGCCGCGACTCCTGTGTTAAATGGATTGTCCGAGGAACAAATCAAAGCCGAATTGACCAAGGCCGGTTTGCCAACTGACGGGCAGGTGCAATTGTATGACGGCCGCACTGGCGAGGCGTTTGATCACAAAGCAACTGTCGGATATATATATATGTTGAAACTGAACCACATGGTGGAAGATAAGATTCACCAGCGGTCAATCGGTCCATACTCATTGATTACTCAACAGCCATTGGGCGGCAAGGCGCAGTTTGGCGGACAAAGATTTGGTGAAATGGAAGTGTGGGCGCTGGAGGCCTATGGCGCCGCGGCCATGTTGCAGGAAATTTTGACAATTAAATCCGATGATGTGCCAGGTCGTTCCAAGGCGTATGAATCAATTATCAAAGGCGAGCCCATTACTCGTTTGAATATTCCCGAATCATTC
Source organism: Candidatus Magasanikiibacteriota bacterium (assembly GCA_016214465.1). Classification (GTDB taxonomy): domain Bacteria; phylum Patescibacteriota; class Patescibacteriia; order Magasanikbacterales; family UBA10003; genus UBA10003. The sequence goes on along the minus strand of JACROI010000023.1, from coordinate 14,148 downwards.
AATGTGTTGGTGCGCGAGCTCAAAGGTTTGGGATTGGACATTGAACTGTTGCGTAAAAGCGAAAATAAAAAAGGCGATTACGATGTCGTAAAGGTCGACGACAAAGTACAGACGGAAACCGAGCGCGATTTCAGATAAAGAGAATAAAAAAACAAAAATATGTATCACGAACAACCAAAAACAATAGAATTTGACGCCATGCGCTTCCGTCTGGCCTCGCCAGAAGTGATTAAGGTCTGGTCTTTTGGAGAAGTTGCCAAACCAGAGACCATAAACTACCGCACGCAAAAGCCGGAAAAAGGCGGTTTATTTGCCGAAGAAATTTTTGGCCCGACCAAGGATTGGGAATGTTATTGCGGCAAATACAAAAAAATTCGCTACAAAGGAATCATTTGCGACAAATGCGGAGTGCAGGTAACTCATTCTTTGGTTCGCCGCGAACGAATGGGGCATATTGATTTGGCTTCGCCTGTTTCCCATATTTGGTTTTTGCGCAGTATCCCGTCTAAAATCGGCACGATTTTGGATATTTCCATTCAGAATTTGGAAAAGGTGATATATTTTGCCAATTTTATCATTACTTCGGTTGATGAAAATTTGAAAAATCAGACCTTGGAGCAAGTGCGCCAGGAATACAAGTCCAAACGAAAAACTATTGAAAATGAAATGCAGAAAAAAATGGAAGGAGCTGATGCTAAAGCATTGGAAAAACTCATGGCCGAGCGCGATAGAAAATTGTCAGGACTTGAAGAAACTTTTGTGTCCACTGAAAAAGAAATTAAAGAAATCAGTCCGTTGCAGATTTTAGGCGAGGCGCAATATCAGGAAATGTCTTTGCGTTTCGGCCATATTTTTGAAGCCGGAATTGGAGCTGATGCCGTGCGTTCTTTGCTTTGGCAAATGGATTTGGTAAAAGAGATTAAGAAATTAACAGAAGAACAAGTTGAGGCCTCGCCTGCTCGCAAAGAAAAAATTATCCGTCGTTTGAAATTATTAAAAAGTTTGGAGCGCAACAAAGTCAAGCCCGAGTGGATGATTATGACAGTCGTACCGGTGATTCCGCCGGACTTGCGACCTATGGTGGCTTTGGATGGCGGCCGTTTTGCCACATCTGACTTGAATGATTTATATCGCCGCGTGATCAATCGCAACAATCGTTTAAAACGATTGATGGAATTGAACGCGCCGGAAGTTATTTGCCGCAATGAAAAAAGAATGTTGCAAGAAGCCGTGGACGCTTTGATTGATAACAGCGCGCGCCACAGCAAAACTGTTACAGCTTCCACCGGCCAGCGCCGCCAATTGCGTTCTTTGGCTGATATTTTGCGCGGCAAGCAGGGCCGTTTCCGTCAGAATTTGCTTGGTAAACGCACTGACTATTCCGGCCGTTCCGTGATTGTGGTCGGTCCGCATTTGAAAATTCATGAATGCGGTTTGCCCAAGCGCATGGCTTTGGAATTATTCAAACCATTTGTGATGAGTCAAATTATTCAACGCGGTTTGGTGCATAATGTTCGCAGCGCTTCACGATTTATTGAAACCGACCGACCGGAAGTGTGGGATATTTTGGAAGAAATCATCAAGAACAGCCATGTGCTTTTGAATCGCGCGCCGACTTTGCATCGTCTTGGTATTCAGGCCTTTCAGCCGATTTTGATTGAAGGCAAAGCCATTCAAGTTCATCCTTTGGTGTGTACTGCTTTTAATGCTGACTTTGACGGCGACCAAATGGCCGTGCATGTGCCTTTGACAGAACAGGCCAAACTGGAAGCCAAAGAAATCATGCTTTCGGCCAAGAATTTGTTAAAGCCGGCTACTGGCCAGCCGGTGGTGACTCCGAAACAAGATATTGCTTGGGGTTGCTACTACACAACTTTAATGATGGAAAAAGATGCGGTAAAAATTTTCGGTTCTTCTCAAGAGGCGGATTTGGCTTACAAAATGCACATTATTACTTTGCAAGAAAAGATTTTAGTGCGTTTTAAGGATTTGTCCAAATTTCCAGCCGGAACCAAAACAATGGTGGAAACAACTGTTGGTCGTTTGTATTTCAATAACGCTTTGCCAAATGATCTGCCGTTTTACAATGAAGTGGTTGGTTCCAAAAAATTAGGTGAGATTGTGAAATTGTGTTTGGAAATGTGCGGTCAGGAAAAAACCGCTGAGGTTTTGGATGTTATTAAAGAACTTGGTTTCAAATATATTACCAAATCCGGCTATTCTTTGGGTATGGATGATTTCCCACGGTTGGAAGCTAAGGCCGGTATTGTTTCGGAAGGCGACGCTCGCGTGGAAGAAATTGAAGATCAATATTCCGAAGGACTTTTGACCGCGCAAGAGCGGCACAGTAAAGTGATTGAGGTTTGGTCTGATATTAAAGATAAAGTGGTAAAAGCCAGTCGCGGCACTTTGCGGCCGTTTGGTCCGGTTTCTACAATTATTGAATCAGGCGCTCGCGGCAGTTGGGGACAATTAACGCAGGTTATTGGCATGAAGGGCTTGGTGTCCAATCCGGCTGGCGATATTATTGAATTGCCGGTTAAGGGCAGTTTTAAAGAGGGCTTTGATGTGTTGGAATTTTTTATCTCCACGCACGGAACGCGCAAAGGTTTGTCGGACACAGCTTTGCGTACTGCAAACGCCGGTTATTTGACTCGTCGTTTAGTGGATGTGGCGCAGGATATGGTGATTAATTCCGAAGATTGTGGAGATGAAGAAGGGATTTTGCTTACCAAAGTAGAAAGCGATGAGATGGGCGAGAAATTGCACACTCGCGCTTGGGGACGGACTGTTTTGCAAGATGTTGTTGACACCAAAACGGAAAAAATAGTTATCAAAGCGGGTGAAATTGTCACTGACGCGATTGCTCGGGAGATCGCTTTGTTGGATTTGAAAGAAATTCGCGTGCGTTCGGTTTTAAAATGCCGCGTGCCCAAAGGCATTTGTCAAAAATGTTATGGTTTGGATTTGGGTAGAAATGATTTAGTGCGCAAAGGCGTGGCCGTTGGTATTATTGCCGCGCAGTCAATCGGCGAGCCGGGTACGCAGTTGACCATGCGTACATTTCATACTGGCGGCGTGGCCGGCGGTGAAGATATCACCCAGGGTTTGCCTCGCGTTGAAGAATTGTTTGAAGTGCGTCCGCCCAAGCGCCGTGCTTTTATGACTGATGTGGCCGGCACTGTAGAGGTGACGGCTTTGGAACAGCGCGTGATTGAATCAGCCGAGGGCAAGACAATTTTGGAAGGACGATTTGGCCAGAAAATGATTAAAGTTAAATATGCGGCGGTAAAAGAAGATGTTTATCCTTTTTCTAAAAATGATGAAACGCGAGTGGAAGAGGGCGTAACAGCTGTGGAAGGTCAGATAATTATTGTTCGCAAGGGCGGCGAGGAAGTGAAGGCCGTGCATGGCGGTTCGGTGGTGAAAGAAAAAAACAAAGTGAAAATTTTGGCCAATGTGGAAGGTATAAAAGAATATGTGATTCCGGCCGGCTATGTTTTATGGGTGAAAACAGGGGATTTGGTAGCGGCCGGCGGCCAGTTGACCGATGGCAATCTGGATTTGGCCATACTCTTTCAATTGCAAGGCCGACAAGCCGTGGAGAAATATATTTTGAGCGAAATTCAGCATATTTATTCTTCGCAAGGTCAGAAGTTGAATGACAAGCATGTGGAATTGATTATCAAGCAATTGTTTTCACGCGTGTATGTGCATGAAGCCGGCGACACGGAATTGTTACCAGGAGAAATTATTGAAAAAGCGCAATTGATTGAGGAAAATGAAAAAATAAAAAAGGCCAAAGGCAAATTGGCCGAAGCCGAAGAATTGCTGTTGGGTGTGACACGGGTGTCTTTGACCACGCAGAGTTTCTTATCTGCCGCGTCATTTCAAGAGACCGCGCGCGTTTTGATCAACGCCGCGGTGACCGGCAAGATTGATAGATTGGAGGGCTTGAAAGAAAATGTGATTATCGGCCGGCAGATTCCAGCCGGGACAGGGTTTCATAGTAAATAGGATATAGAGAGCGGTTAATTCCGCTCTTTATTTGAAAATATGTCCAAGCATTCCAAATGGGCGAAAATCAAAAATGATAAAGGCGCGGCTGATGTGAAAAAGGGCGCGGTGTTCACCAAACATTCGCGCGCCATTAGCGTGGCCGCTCGCTCTGGCGGAGATCCGGAAAAGAATTTTAAATTGCGCATGGCCATGGATTCAGCCAAAATTGCCGGCGTGCCCAAAGACACGATTGAACGGGCGGTGGCGCGCGGTTTAGGTACTGACGGAGAAGAAGAATTATCCGAAATGTTATATGAGTGCGTCGGGCCTGGAAAAATTGGAATAATGATTGAGGCCGTGACCAATAATAAAAATAGGACAGTTAATGATTTACGCAGATTATTGGAAGAACACGGCGGAGTGTTGGCTCAGTCAGGCGCTGTGACTTGGCAGTTTCAGCGGCTTGGAGTGGCACGATTGAGTGCGCCTAAAGACGATGAATTGGAATTAAAGTTGATTGATTTGGGAGCCGAAGATATTAAAGAAGAAGAGGGCGGGCTCACCATTTATACCAAGCAGGAAAATTGGCAAAAATTATTGGATGGTTTGCGTGGGATGAATTTAATGCCGGAGTATGCCGGATTGGAATGGGTTGCTAAAGAGCCGATAGCTGTGAATGACCCTTCGGCTCGGGCGCAATTGGATGAATTGTACGCGGCCTTGGATGGAAGTGACGATGTGCAGAATTATTTTACAAGTGAAGCGTAAAAAACACGCAATCAGGGTTTTGGTAAGGAGACAATACTTCTTTTTAGTGAATGGTATCAAATTTTAATTGTTTAATTTGATTCTCAACCTGTTCATCAGATAGTTCTTCCGAGTAGTAAATGGCTAATTTTTCATTGGTTTTGTCTTGTTTAGCCAGCGACCAATTATTCAAAATATTAATTTTGCTAATTAGTTTGCGGATTTCTTTCTTTTTTACTAATGTAAAAATTTCTTCCAGGTTGATATTAAGTTTTAAGCAAATCATGGCAAAATCATAAAAGTCGCGATAGCGCACCCTATCATTCATAGCTCGTATTTTTTCGGCCGCGATTTCTCGTAGATCCATCACCATAACTTTGGTTTTTATACCAAATTTATTATGATATTCCATTTCCACCGGCTGCAAGATTACATTTTGCAAAAAATCTATCTCCACTTTCAAGGAATTCGACTGGCCAAGCGGGCCGTTATAAAGCAAGCGTTCAATTTTAATGGTTGCGCCAGACACATATTCTTTTTTCACTGTTAAAAATTCATAAGGTTTAAAGATGTTTTTGACTTCTTCCAAAGTCAGCGGCCGCTGATTAGATGAAAAATCCAAGTCCTCTGAAAATCGCAGTTGCGGTAAATATGTATGATGCAAGGCAGTACCGCCTTTGAAAATAAGGCGATTTTTTAAAGGGGAATCATAAATAATTTTGGAAACAATAGCCAAAAAATAATCCTTCTCAATAGTCATGAGCGGATATTTAAGTATTTTTTTAATAAGCATCAAATCAGATTTATCCAATAATTCTATTGTCATAGTACAGGCGCCATTTGGCATTGAATAATTTAGAGTCCTTTGTTAATCGGGAAGCTCCGCGGTTTTTTTCTATCGCCTGATATAACGAATTGGTATCAATTTTTAATTCATCCAACATAAAACCGATTTTGCGTTGAATGGTTGAGCCAGAGCGCAACGCGTATTCTTGTAATTTTTTCATATTCAATTCTTGATGGTAATCACGCAGTTTTTCAAACACCAAGCTCGCGCTGCCGAAATTTTTGTCTAAATATAAATAGTCAATTAGGGCTTTTTCGGCCGTGGCGATCTGTATCAATTTTCCGTTTTCCATTTTTTCGTTAAAACCGAAGTACATGTTTTTTTTAATTTTGGAAAATTTAAAAACGCAATCGTCAAAAATATATTGTTTATTTTTTGTCCATGTTATACTAATTACATTCTTACTCAACTGATCAAATAATTGGTAATGGTTAAGCGCGTGCGACAAACTTACATACGATTCAGCCATTATCGCATTGGCAATTCGTATGAGCGATATGTCGGTTTGCGAGCGGGCAGTCAAACTATCAATGATGAGGTAAAGACCTTTTTTGATTCGTCTTAGCCAGCCGGCTTTTACAAGAAAATTTATACGATTGTGAGCGGAAGCTGAAGAATATTCCTCTTCAAATATCTTGGATAAGGCCAGGGTATTTAAAATTCGGCCATGTTGTGAAATGGCTTTTTCTATTAATTTGGCGTCTTTTTCCGATAAAATAGTACTTTTCATATCTAGATATAAACCATATATGATGTATTTATGGTTATATTATACACCAAATATATAAAAATGTCAAATAGTCAAAAAGTGGATAAATGATGAATTTACATAAAATAGGGCAAATTTGTCTTAAAAGGCATTGACAAAACTTTAAAGATATGCTATACTATTGTGTTGATTATACTTATAGTCAATCAGCTCTTTTAAATTTAGAATTACTAAATCCCATTACTGCTCGTGACCGTTTTCACCGGTTGCTCGCAGCCATCACAGCCAGCCGATATGATCAGTGTGGTATACCACGCCACCGAGCGGCCGACGAAGGCGAGCTGTCTCTATTCAGGAAGTGAGGGGCAGCCGTTTGAATTGGGAACACTCGACCTCAGCGTGTTGGGTGGTGACTGTTGGGTGGAGTGGAATGTGCCGACAACAGTTACAGTAGCTGCCGTCAGCGACCCCTGGAATGAAGATACACTACATTTTACGTGCCTCACGAAGGATGGCTCGCAGGTCGATGGTGATGGAAGCATTTTGTGCACAGTCGGGTTTGACACAGAACAATTGGATGGCGACTTCACTGTCGGGACTCTTGAAGGAGTTGTCAAGATGGCTTTCTCCGATGGGGAGTTTGATTACGACAAAGTGAAGAAACTGGGATACAAACCATCCACGGTCAGTGTGATCTACTAGACCATGGCAATACCAGGCAACCTAGAGTGTGTCAGACGCAAGTCAACGACGCCTCGGTTGCCGGCTTTTTTTATTTCTGCTAAACTGTAATTGTTATGAAGAATTTGTTGCTTTTATCGCCAAAACAAATTATTCAAGAAATTGATTATCAGTCGGATTCAATTATCAGTAAGGTTTTATTGCAAAATGAAAAATTAAATTTGACTATTTTCGCAGTTGCCGCGGGTCAGGAATTTTCTCCGCACACCACCATGAGAGAGGCCATTGTACATATTTTGGAGGGCGATGGCGAATTTATGCTGGATACTGTCTGGCATAAATTCAGCTTGGGCGACTATTTTTACATGCCAGAGAAACTTTTGCACGCTATTAAAGCCAAAAGCAATTTTAAATTTTTACTGTATTTGTACTAGTATGTCCAGTACCAAAAGAATTTTAGGTATTGACCCTGGTTTTGGCAGAATGGGATTTGGCATTATTGATGTGACTGGCGGAAAAATGAAAATGGTGGATTATGGCTGTTTGGAAACACACAAAGGCGAGGAATTTTCAGAACGGCTTTTTTGTTTAATCAAACATTTGCGCGAGTTGATTATTAAATATAAGCCGACAGCCGTGGCTTTGGAAGAATTATTTTTTTTCAAAAATCTAAAAACCGCCATTAATGTAGCGCAAGCCCGGGGAGCTGTAATGCTCCAAATTAAAGAAAGCAAATTGCCATTGGTGGAATTAACGCCATTGCAAGTAAAGCAGTCTTTGACCAGTTATGGCCGCGCTGACAAAAAGCAAATGCAAAAAATGGTGCAAGTGATTTTGAAATTAAAAAAAATGCCGCGGCCGGATGACGCGGCCGATGCTTTGGCTATTGCCATTGCCGCTATTCCGTATTTAAATCAACGCGGCTAGTCCAAAGAATGTCCAAAAAATGACCGCGAGGTCATTTTTAAAATATGGCACATCCACCAAGCCGTGAATGAGGAGAATGAGCATTGAGGCGACGAGTACTTTCGCCAGTGTGGTGCGATTGAAGATTGTTTTTTTGAAGAATAAAATAATTAGACAGATAAAAGCAATCAGACCAAAAATGCCGGTTTCGCTCCAAAAAGTAATGAATATATTGTGCGGGTAGAGATAAATTTCCGCCCATTTTAAAATATGCCACGGTGCTATGGCGGTTTGGTAATTAGCCAATCCCGCGCCTAAAATCGGATGTGTTTTGAGCATTTCCACTGTTTCGCCCCACATATTGAGTCGTAATTGTCCGGACACGCCTTGGAATAGGACTTCATTGGCAAATGGTTGTTTTAAAGGCGTGGCCAGAAAGATAATCGCGGCAATAATCACCGCGCCTATAGCATAGAGGCGCATTTTTTTGTTAATCAAACCAAACAAAATGGCTGTCCCGGCCAAGGCAATAAGCGCGCCGGTGGATTGAGCGAAAATAATGGCCAAAACTCCGGAAACTATTATTATAACTAACAATATCTTTTGTGTCAGGCGATTATTCCATAAATATATGGTCAATGGCAAAAGCGGCGCGACATAAAGCGCCACGGCATTGGGATAATTAAAAAAACCGGTAACGCGACGAGTTTCTTCTGCTTGCCAAAAAGGATTGGGAATAAGCCAGCCGGTGAATTTTTGAATAATGGCGAAAATTGTTATGGGTAGAGTGCCGAGAAGTAGCGCCCAAACGATTTGTTTTTTATCCGCGTCGGTTTTGACAGTGGAAATAAAAACCGAGAAAAACAATAGCGGCTCAATAAAGTAGGCCTTCCAAATTCCCGTGGCCGCGCGAATGTCAGTGGACACAAAAATGGAAACAGTGGTGGCAATGAGCAATAGTAATGTAGCAGCGAACCAGCGATTATATGGCGCGCGCGGCAATTTGCCATTGATGGCTGACGCGCCAATTTTTTTCCAATCATTGCGATGCTGAATTATCCAAATCAGAGTGGTAATTAAAATCATTCCTTCCAGCACTGTTATCGGAACTCCAGCCAGTTGGAAGCGAAGTAAGTAACTTGGCAAAAAAGCGACAATCAAAAGCAGGCCGTTTAGAATGCGACGGGTCGTGAGCCAAGCAAAGAGGATGAAAAAAATTACTAGCAACAATTTAAACATTTTATTTAATTAATTCAGCGATCATTTCTTTAGTAATTCCTTTTAGCAAAAACAACACGAGGCAGTAGGTGAGTATGGCTAAAAAAAGAGAATAAATAAAATGTGGCAATGGAATAAAGTAGACGGCAACGAGCATAGCGATGGAACTGATTAAACTTTTGCTGAAAATCGCTAATGACGGCCAGAGGCGGATATGCCTTTCCACCACGGTAAAAGTTAGAATCAAAATTAAGATCTCGGAAAAAACTGTCATCCAGCCGGCGCCAATAGCTCCGTAGCGCGGAATAAAGATAAAATAACCGATTAAAGTCAGCCCGGCGGTGATAATGTAGCCCCAAATCATCGACCGTTGTTTGTTTAGAGCCACAATGGCGTGCCCGCTCAAAGCGCCGAAAAAAATCGCCAGCAGCGCGATGAGCAAAATTTGCAAATATGTTCCGGATTCAACAAATTCAGCTCCTGCCAAAAAAGCCATGGCTGGTTTGGCCAGATAAATTCCTCCTAAAACAAAAGGCAGGCCGATAAGACACATAAAATCAAAAGCGCGGCGAAAATAGTGGTTGAATTTAGCGCGGTCAATGTGCCAAGTTGAAGTAAGGTGTGGGAGAATTATTCCCATAAACATCACAGGAATGGAGGCGGCCACGTCAATCACGCGGTAGGCCGCTCCATAGAGCCCGACTTCGGTTTGCGAACGCACTAGAGATAGAATAATGGTATCGGCTCGAAGATAAATCAGATTAAAACCCATGGACATGGCAATAGGCCAGCTTTTGGCAAAGATTTTTTTGTAAATTACCCATTCAGCCAGCCATTTAATTTTGACAATTTTTTTGGCTGACGCGAACAAGAATAAAAATTGCGCGCCATTGGCCGCCACGCTTACGGCCAGAATCGGCAATAATCCCCATTGAAAGAAAATACATAAAAAATAGCCGACAAGAACAATGAAGCGTCCGCCCGCGTCACCCAAAGCCGCGATGCTCATGCGCAAGTGTTTTTGAAACACACCCATGAAAATGTTTTGCAAAGTAGCGGCAAAGAAAGAGCCAGTCAACACCAAAACACCTAGCTTGATTGTCATTGGGTAGGGGAAAAAGAAAATTGCTATCATTGCTGAACCGAAAAATAAGCTTGAAAGGAGCAAGCGGAAAGAAAAAAGGTTGGAAATTAGCCGGTCTTCGTCAGCGCCCGGCTCGGCAATCATTTGGCTGCCAATGAGTGTGAGGCCAAAATCAGCGAAGACAGCGAAGAATTGCAAAAAAGTGGCGACTGTGGTGTACCAGCCAAATTGCTCTTGGCCAAGATAGCGTGTGATGGCGGCCAAAGCAATCAGGCCGAACAAGGTGGAAAATCCGCGGCCGATTATTTGAATAAGTGTATTTTTAGCAATAAGAGGAAAGGACATGCGTCCAGTATATCTTATTTAAGCGCGATTGACAAAGGGTCGGAATTTGAAATATAATAGAGATGATGTTTAGAAAAATCGCGCAAAAAATATGGATTTTAGCTGTCACTTTAATTGTGGCCTTTTTTGTTGTAGGGCAGTCAGCTGAATCCAAAGAGCCGGATTATGCCGCTGAGCAGTACTCCAAAATTAAAGAAATTGAAATGCGGGTGGGCGAACGGCAGAAAATAAAAATTGGGTTTAAAAATATCGGGCGGTATAATTGGCGGAGCACGGGCAAGAATTTTGTTTCCGTTTATACTTTCGGACCAAAATATCGGAAAAGTGTTTTTGAGGATGATTCGTGGATAGACGCCGACCAGTCGACGAAATTAAAAGACACTTTGGTTGGGCCGACACAACTCGGTTATTTTGAATTTTATCTGCAAGCGCCTGACAAAGTTGGCGTCTATGCTGAAAAATTCGCCTTGGCGGCGGAAAATAAATTGTGGATTCCTGGCGGGGAATTTGAATTGGTGATTACTGTGAAAGATGAAGTTGCTGATAGTGTTTTGCAAGAGCCATCGGCTATTGGAGAAATAGTTGTTACCGCGACAGTTGAGGAAATCACGCTTGCCGCGCCAAAAATCATTGACGGTCAAGAGCCGACTGTACGCGTGGGGCTTTTTACAACCGAAGAGCCGATTATTTTTACTTCGCCCTATACTTACGAAATTAAAAACACTCAAGGTGAGTTATTTTGCGCGTTAAATCCCAATGAAGAAGCGTCGGTGAGTTATGTTGAGACCAGAGGTGTTTACAATATTAATTGTTCATCGACTGATTTTATATCTGCTTCGCCAATGCGCGTTGAACCGACTGAAATTATAAGTTTTTTGGAATTGAAAAATTATGAAAAGCGATTGCGTTGGTTGCCAAAGGTGAATAATAATAAATTTCGCGGAGTAATTGAAATTAATTTTAGTAAAGACAGGGGTTATCTTTGGGTAATCAATGAAATTCCTTTTGAATACTATATTAAAGGCATTGCCGAATCAGCTGATAATCGGCATTCGGAGTTTTTAAAAGCCTTGGCTGTGGCAGTGCGGACATACGCCCTGAATAATTTATCAAATTCCGTGAAGCATGGCGGCAAGGGATTTGATGTGGACGCGGATATTGATCAGGTCTATCGCGGTTATGCTTTTGAAGAGCAAATGCCTTTTTGGAGCAATGCCATTGACGCGACGCGCGGGATGGTTGTGACTTACAAAAACGAAGCGGTAACAACGCCATATTTTGCTCGTTCATCCGGCCGCACGCGCACTTGGCGAGAGGCCTGGGGCGGAGCAAATAAACCTTGGATTAAGTCGGTGAAAACGCCGTATGACCGCGGTTATTCGCGTTTAGGACATGGAGTGGGAATGTCTTTGCATGATGCCTTGGCCCGCGCTAAAAAAGGCGCTCTCTATGAGGAGATAATAAAGTATTATTACAGCGGAGTGGAGATAAAAAGCGTGTATTGAATTTATTTTAAACCCAACTTGTTGCGGACTTTTCTCATCTTGGCTTGATCGCGTTCCGTAATGATTCGTTTGCGCAAATTAAACATTTTTTTCCGCATGGCCGCCAATTCCTTGCCAATTTCGCGCAAAGCGGATAAAAGAGATGTGTAATTGGTTTCTTTCATATATCTTGTTTTATTACTTCAATTTTTGTTTATTATTTCCACTCAACATTTTCGCGTTTTTATTTGTTATCACGCTTTTGCCGGTTTTGTTTTCTATATCTTCGCGCGCATTGCCGGCCACGCTTCCACCTTCGCGCGCCACAGTTTTGTTTTCCTCCAGATTTTTCGGTTTGCGCTTGGCGGAAATTTCCGTTGTGGCGGTTTCCGCCAACATATTCAAAACTAATTCCAAATTGGTCATGTTGTCACGCAAATTTTCTTTTTTAATATCTTTTAATTTTTTGTACTCTTTGGTTGTCAGACCTGTCCACGCTTGGGTAATTTCATCAGTCAAAATAGCAAATTCCAAACCCTCTTTAACGCCGCGTTTTTTCCATTCGTCAGTTAATGCTTTACGGATTTCGATGCTTTTTAATCGTTGATTTATCCAATCAGGGCTGTATCCCTTTTGTAGATAGGTTTTAAGCGCGCGATTAATAGCCAGTTCGGGGTCAGCAGTTTCTTCCAATCGCTCATATCCAACGCGCGCCAACCATAACTTGAATGGCTCGACATTTGGCGAGGGAATTGATTGGATAAGGCGGAGCATTGTCTCTGTATCGGCCGCGTCAGTTAAGTAATATTTATCATCAGATGCTTTCATTTTCAGTTGTCCGATTTTTTCGGACAACTCACTTCCTTCATTTTTAAGCTTGTTTTTTAAGTCATTCCAATATTTCCTTGGCCTGTCAGTTTGTGCCATTATCTCTATCACATCCATAATAGCAAAATACCACAGTTCTTTTTCCTCGTCCCAATGGCGACGAATTTGATTTCCTTCAAAAATCGCGATTGCTTTATTTTTTGATTGTTTTTTCATAGTTTGGTTTGATAATTTAATTTAATGATATCAAAAAATTGACAAAAAGACAACAGATGAGTTATACTTTAAGTGTGTTTTATTAAAAGGTGTAATTTAATTATATGTCAGGAATTGAAGATAGATTGGCAAAAATTAACGCAATCAAGGCGGAAGCGGAAGCCAAAAAGACGGCGGAAAAAGAAAATGCAGCTAAAGAATTGGCTGAAAAGAAAGCCGGATTGGAGCAAGAAAAAGCGCAGGTGGAAGGCGAGTTGGCGTCGGCAACCGCTGAATTACAAAAAAATGAAACCGGCTTGACGGAAATCAATGCCATGGATTTGTCGGCATTGGATGAGGAGTCGCGCGCTGGGATTGAATCTGAAATTATTGGTATTAAAGAAGAAATGGATAATTTGAGAGGTAAGATTGATGAGCTGACAAAAAGAAAGCAGGAGATAGATGAAACATTGAAAGGTATGGCAGGTGAAACAGAAAAAATGTCCGATGATAAAATGGTGGAAGCTTCTCCTGAACCAGCAACAAAAGAAGATCCGGAATTGACTAAGTTGGGTGCTAGTCAGAAAATGCGTGATGCAATACACGATATCAAATTTAGAAACAAATATGCCGGAGATTTAATAAATTGGTACTCTAAAGCGAGAAGGAGCGGAAATGTCAATACTGACTCTGTTGTTAAGGAGGGCCTTGAAAGAATCGCTAAAATTAGACAAGAGCCGGAATTAGTTTTGCAAGAAGTTCAGGAATATGCGGGATGATTGATTTAATTCTGTGTATGATTTACACCATTACACATAATAGTTGGATGAAATTTCAAGAATGTTTTAGTCCACCTTTCAAGCGCTTTCGGGCTGTTTAAATGTTGACATTGTTTCCGAATTAATTTGTTCATGGATTCCACACAATTAGTAGTGGTTGGAAGATTTAATTCCGGATGTTTCAGATAGGAACGAAAATATTCTAACCGACGCAGATAATCATGAATGATGATTCGCAAACGCCTCGGACATCGGGGGTGATTGGTAAATTTAATCAGTTGTTCTTTGTAAAAATTAATCCTTGTCTTGGCAGTAAGCAATTTTCT
>JACROI010000035.1 GCA_016214465.1 Candidatus Magasanikiibacteriota bacterium | reverse complement strand
GTGTTTTTGAAAACAGGAATTAAATGGAAAAATAGTAAGCCGCTGTTTCCTGGCAGCAATCCATATTATTGGGAATTTACAGTCAGTCCGGTGGTGGACTTAACTCCGCCGCAGGTGGAGAGCATTATTCCTTTGCCGGCGGCAACTGTCTATCCGCGCAATATTATTGTGCAGATAAATTTTAATGAAGCAATTGACCCGATTTCCGCCAGTGGATTATTTAAAACCGAGCCCAAATTTTTAAAAACCGGAGAATTAGTTCAGGAGTTTAATAATATAACCATTGTAAATTCTACTCTAATCGGACCGTTAACCGTGAATGGCGAATACAAAATAGCTAATCAATATAAAACAGTGGAGTTTATCAGTTTTGATGAATGCGGCAAAAATCCTTGCGGCGCGCCGATTTTTTGTTTGCCGCCCAGCGCCCTGCTGACAGTAACTGCTAAATCCGCTTCGGTTGACCAATCCAATCCGCCGCAAGCGTCTATTTTTAATTTGGACGGCGTGGTGGATATGGCCAATAATTCGTTGAATGGCGGCGGAAAGATGGGAGAAAAATTAAAGACAGATTATAAAAAATTGGTTGGCTCGCCGGAAGATAATTTTTGGTGGGAATTTTCCACTTCTGAAAAAATCAAAACCACTCCGCCTTTTTTGACCGAGATTCAGCCGTCAGTGAATAAACCGGGCGTGGATGATACTGCTCCATTGACCATGACTTTTGACGGCCCGATGTCAGCCGGCAGTTTTAATAAAATATTTTTAAAGACAAATAAATTATACAATGTTTGGTACACGCCAGCTGGCAATAATTTTAAGAAAAACGGTTTGCCGGTTAAAGAACCAACTGACGAAATCGCTTATACTCAAGCGCAATTATTGCACGGCGCGTTTTGGAAAATACCGGCTGAACCAAAAACAGATGATGAAAAAATCGCCTCAATTTATTTTCCTTTTGTACCTTCGGAAGTGATAGATATTTATCAGAATTGTTTTTACAAAGCCGTGGGGCCTGGTTGTTCACTTACAGATTTGAAGGATCCATTACGCAGTTGCTATAATGACGCGCCAAGCTCTTCCACCAGTACTTGCCAGACAGGTGAGATTTGTCCTTTTAATCCAGCGCCAAAGCCATAAAAAAGATATAAATACGTTCCGGATAAGTATGATTCAGAAGTATAAAAATTTATTTTTAAAAGTTGTAATAATTTGGATATTGTTTTTTGCCGTTTTGTTTTTTGTTGCGCCGGTTTTGGCGCAGGCGCCAGCTCTAGATACAGGCCTTGATTATGCCAAAGCCACCGGCCTGGTGGATACGGATATCAGAATTATCATTGCCAGAATTGTTAATGTTGCTTTGGGTTTATTGGGAATTGTGGCCTTGGCTTTGGTGATTTACGGCGGCTGGATGTATATGACAGCTGCTGGCAATGAAGAGCAGATTACCAAAGCCAAAAAAATTCTGCTTGATGCCGGTATTGGCTTAGCTATAATTTTGTCGGCTTTTGCCATCACACAGTTTGTTATCAGCAAATTGACCGATGCCATCATGAGTCAGTATAAAGAAGACCAGCAACCACCATTGACTTGCACTGAAACCGGCTGTCCTTCCGGCTTGCAAAATCTTTTTTACTCCGCCTCCGCGCCGCAAGGAAAATTGACAATAAAGAATGTGACAGTAAGCATTGTTTTTATGGGCAATTGGGGTTTTGCCGCTGAATATGATAAAGAAACCGTGCCGCCAATTAAGCCGGAAAATATCAAAATTGTCAAAAAAACAGACCAAACATCCGCCCCGGGCGATTTTAGTTTGAAAAACGCCAGCCAAATTGATTTTAATCCAACCGGTTCTTGCGCGGACGCGTCCAACCCGGTCAATTCAGACGCATCCAATATTTGTTTTGAAAAAAACACAACCTATCAAGTTATTTTAAATACCTCCATTAAATCAATCAACGGTTTGTTTTTAGAGTGTTCAACCGCTCATCCTTGCGTTGGCGAGTTTATTACCGGAGAAAAAATGGATATCACTCCACCCGCCATCAGTTTGAATTTACCAGGTCAAAATGCTCTTTTGCCGGTAGATAGCAAAGTGGAAGTGAGCGCCAATTACAGTGATGATGCCGGAGTGAAGATGGTGTCGTTTCAGCAGGATGGTAAAAAAATTCAGGATAAAATTATTAATCCGCCTGAAATTCAGGGAATAATTTCCACTTTGTGGAATACAGGAATCAAAGCGCCCGCCATTTATAATCTTACGGCAATAGCGGCTGATGTTGATAATCACGAAACCACTTCAGCGGCGCAAACCGTTAAAATTTTGCCGGCTTATTGTTTTGACACAATAAAGACGGAAAACACTGACGAAATCGGCGTTGACTGCGGTCCAACTTGCGGCGCTTGTGCCGGAAGTAATTGCCAAGCGGCATTGGATTGCGCCAAAGGTTTCACTTGCAATGCTTCTAATATCTGTGTTAAGCAAACAAAAGTCACCAATATTGAACCAAAAGACGGAGCCATCGGCAATTATGTCACTATTTGGGGTGAAAATTTTGGTGTTTATGACGCGGTCAAAAGTAAGGTAAAGTTTTTAGGCAACGCAGCTGGGCAAGAAAAAGAAGGAAAAATTTTATCTTGCGATAATAAATATACTTGGAAAGATAATTTTATAGTTGTGGAGGTGCCGGTAGGCGCGCAGAATGGCCCCTTGCAAGTTTTCACCGCCACCAGTACACCAGATCCTTTTTTTCAAGATCGTACTGATGATAAAATCGGGCCGTATTTTGACCCGGCCAATGTTTTTACTGTAAATGATAAAATCAAACCCGGGCTTGGTTGTCTTAAGCCGGTTCAAGGGAAGCCGAAAGAATCTGTACAGGCAGAGGGCATTAATTTTGGCGGAACGCAAGGTACGAGTCAGTTTTTATTTGGCATTGCTCCGGCTGCCCCTGTTTCTTGGTCGCCGGCTTTTCTTAACGCGGCAGTGCCTGAATTGCCGGCGCAGGATTTGAGCGTTACAGTCAAAGTAGGGGATAAAATCAGCAATCCCTTGCCTTTTAAGATTTCGGAAGGAGTAAAAGTTTTTCCACATATTAGCAGTTTAGATCCGGAAGAAGGTCCGGCTGACAGTTATGTGACTATTTCGGGAAATGACTTTGGCTCTCAAACTGGTAAAGTTATATTTTATGAAGATAATAATCCATTTACTGCTGACCTGGCGGATTGCAGTAAAAATTGGTCAGACACACAAATTATTGCCAAAGTGCCGTTCAAAATGAAGAATTATAGTGACAAAGTAAAAGCCACGGTGCAAGTTGTTACATATGAAAATTTAAAAAGCAACATGCAAGTATTCACAGTTGATAACAGTAAAATCAAAGGTCCCCAGCTTTGCTCTATTACGCCAAATAATGGCCCAATAGACACTTTAATAAAATTAACCGGTTCATTTGGTTGGGACCTGGGAAAAATTGAGTATTGGAAATCAATCACCAGTACAATTTATACAGATGGCGGCGAGAGCTGGCAGGACAAAGAGATTGCGGATAAGGTGGAAAAAGGAGCCAAAACCGGCTCGGTTAAGGTTTGGTCTGATAAATTAAAGGCCTATAGCAATCACGCGGTTTTTAAAGTGCAAAATTGTCAGGAGGAATTGAAAAAAGGCGAAGCGTTGGAAAAGGTTTGTGGTTTGGATAATAAATGTTGCGGCGCTGGCTCTTGCGTACCCAAAAACGACTTATGCCCCGGCGAAGCAGGACTCAAGGCCTCTATTTACGCCTGGTCGTTTACCACCGGCCAGATGCCATTGGTGCCAGAGATGGTGAAGGAATGCCAACCGGGCAAGGTGCCTAGCCCCTCTCCTGGTTTTAATGCCGATAAGAATTTACAACCGCCTCCGACCAATGTCTGCGTTAACGCGATCATTAAGACGCAATTCACCACTTTGGTTAAAAATGTTGATAGCAGTTTTATAGTTGAAAAATGTATTGATGCCGTTTGTTCTTCAGCGTCAAAAGTAGACGGTAAATTGGATTTGACGCTGGTTGATGGAAATATCGGCGAAACAGGAAATGACATGGCCACTTTTGCGCCGAGCAATATGTGGACACCGGATACTTGGTATCGTGTCACTTTAACAACTGATATTCAAAGCGATGCTGAAAATTCAGCCAATATGAGCCCTGCTTCGGAAGGCCAATGCGTTAATCCTCCAAATAAAATCGCTTCCGATTGTTTTTCATTTAAAACAAAAAACAGTTTGGAATTGTGCAAACTGGGCAGCGCCGTAGTCAGTCCGAATCCTTTCACCGCCAAGCAATACGATGCTCTTTATTATCCAGGGGACAAGACCTTATACAATGTTTCGGCCATTGCCAAAGACAATGTGTGCTGGGCGATTGATGCCAATGCCTATGATTGGAAATGGAATGCCGGTAAATCAGCCGGAATCAATATCGTGAGCGATTACGCTACAATAAGTAATGACCAGGCCAGTGGCGGAGTAGAGACGGTTGCCACGGCCTTGAAATCCTCTGTTAATTTTTCAAATTTATCAAAAGAGTTTAAACAAGATGTGCAAACAATGTTTAATTTGGCGAAACATTTGATAATGAAAGACAAGCAGTATGTTCTGGCTACTTTTGAAACTCCCGATGCCATTGTAGCCATAGACATTACCGATTCTGCCAAACCCACGGCTGCCGGACAGTTTGAATTTAAAGATAAAAGTATTTCTTCTTTAGCTGTTTCAGGCGATTTTGCTTATGTTTTGACTAATCCAAAAAATTTGTCAGTTTTAAATATAACCGATTTAAAAAATATTAAGCTTACAGCCACGGTTGCCAATGACCCGAGTAAAATTGATTTAAACAGCGCCATAGATTTGGTAGCTAAAAATCAGTTCGTGATTTTATCAGATAATGTTTCGCATCGATTGAGAGTGTTAAATGTTTCCAATCTCCAAAATATAGTATCTGTTGGTTCATTGCAAAACGGCGAGAGTGGAGCCAAACTGTATGGCGCCAATAAAATGTTTTTAATTGGAAATTATCTTTATGTCTTGGCTAAAGATGGAGCCGAGGGTAGTTTTGGCATAGAGGTTGTGGATGTTTCGCAAGTTCCCAAACTTTCACCAGTCAAATTTATTCCACTTCAAAGCAACGCCCAGTTGTTATTTGCTAATAGCCAGCATCTTTTTGCTTCTTTCGATGAGGGTGGGTTGCTTGGAAAACGTAGCATTGCCATTTTTGACGCATCCAAAGGTTTTTCTTCCGCCGGCATTTTGTCAGCTCCTTATACTAATGGCATTTATGCCTCTGATAAATATCTATTTCTTTCTTTCAAAGATGCGAGCAATGAATATGTGAAAGTTTATGATATTTCCGATTCGACCAAACCCATAACAGTTGGTACATTAAAGGATGAAAATTTGAAAAATCCGGCGGTGATCAACGGAACTAATAATCAGGCATTGATAGTGTCTAACCCATCAGGTTTTGTTTATCTTTTTAATGTTGTTGGCCTGGATGTTACTAGCAACATCTTGAAAGGCAAGCCCGAGCAGGATTTAACTACTAAAGACAAAGAAACACAGCCCAAAGAGTCGGTTTGGGCGCAAACCGGAAGTGGCAATAATAGCGTGGAAGATTGGGCCGAATTATCTGTAAGCGTGAACAAACCCAAAGTAATAGATAAATGGCCGGATTGTCCCTCGGCTTGCATTAACGCTGGTATTGGCGCTTTGTTCAGTCAAGATTTAGATGATGCCTCAATCAAAGCGCCAGCCATTACTTTGTGCAGTGTTCCCGCTTTCAATGGCAGTTGTCAAACTTTTTTGACTGTCAATCCGGTAAAAATTGCCACTAGCACAATAGACCTTCAGTACAGTGGTGTTTTATCGCCCAATCAGTATTATCGCGTAATTATACAAGGCGGAGAAAATGGAGTTAAAGGTAAAAGCGTGGCAATTTTAGATCCTGAATTTTTAAATTATCAATGTGACGGCGAAGAAAAGAATTGTCAATCATTCAGTTGGACATTTCGCACTAAGAATGAAACTGATGTTTGCGACATTAAGACGGTAAAAGTAATGCCGTCTTCGGTTATTGTTAATTGGATTGGCGACAATGCTTCATATTTTAGTCAGGCCGAAGGCGCGCCTAGCCAATGCAACGCTTTTGGAGAAAAATTAAATAGTTGGGTCTATAACTGGAATTGGACAAGCAAAGAGACAAAAGTAGCGACTGTGAACAATTTTGACATTACGGTTGGCGCGGCCTTGGGTTGTTCCACAGCTTGCGCGCATCTCGGCAGTTCACCGGCGCCAACTGGCGGATATTGCGGCAATGACATTGTGGATATAGGTGAGCAGTGCGACCCGCCTGATCCGTTTGGTAATGTATGCAATTCAAAATGTCTTAATGTAAATAATGTTAATAAAGGCACTTTGCCTTGTGTTGACGTTAGCAAGCAAAATTGTTGCGGTAATGGCGGGCCTTTTGCTAAAGCAGAACAGGATGAAGATTGCGATTTAGGTTTAGAAAAAAATGGTCAACCTGGCAGTGGTTGCACCGGCAATTGTTTGTTCAGCGGCACGCCGGTTAGTTTTGATATCTGTGTCAATAATCTTAAGATGTCTGAAGCAAAATGCTCGGAGGTCGGCGCTATCGCTGTTTGCGGCAATGGTGAAATTGAACCGGGCGAGGATTGTGACGGTAGCGATAATTGCGGCAAAAATTGTTTATGGAAAAATAAAAAAGAAAATTTCAATTCTTTGTATTGCGGCAATGGAGTGGTGGACAAAGGAGAGGATTGTGATTTCGTGGGAGTGGGAGACGGTAAGATAGATCCTTGGCAATTTGCGACAGCAGTGGGTAAGGGGACAGTAACCAATGGTCAACAAAAAACCGAAATTATGGCAATAGCTAAGGAAAAATCAGGCGCGGCCGATTTTATTTTGCAATGCGGCTTTTCGCCAGTGGACGCGAAGTGTCCGGTTGGTGTAATGACCGACTACTTTGGCATTGGCAAAAATTCTTGTTGTTACGCGCGACCGACAGTGAAATTAATTCAGCCGTCTACTCCGCCAGTTCCAACCAATGTTTGCACCAACACCGCCATGACTTTAAAATTCAGTGAGGTGATGGACATTGGCACTTTCAACAGTTCCACTTTGGGTTATTTTAATATTATTTTGGCCGAATCCACTTCCACTCCAAACTGTCCCTCCGGCACTTTTCAAGTCGCGCAAGAAATAGAAAAAACGCAAGGGTGGTGGAATAAAATCATGGTTTGGTTTAAAAAATTGCTTGGCCAGCCGGCAAAGGCAAACATTTATTGCGCCGGCGGTGTTGATTATACTTTAATTTCAACTACTATTAATGATGGAACAGAAGAAAATTCGGCGCTGAAAACCCAAGTCTCTCTTGATTTGAAAAATCCATTGGCTGGTTTGACAGATTATAAAATTATAGTAACTAAAGATGTTAAGAGCGCGGCTGGATTGAGTTTGCTAATGCCATATGGGGCCGGGCCGCAGATACCGCCGTATTCAGTTTCTTTTAAAACTCAAAAAGATTTATGCAAGATTGATAACATTAAAATAGACCCCGAGGTAAAAATGATGTAGATAAAATGTTTTCTCCTCATGCTTATTTTACGCCGACGAACTCTCCACCACAGGAACTGCAGTCAGTAATCGGCTACACTTGGGCATACAATTGGGCAATTGGTGATAATAGTATTGTGGAAAAGGGCGTTTTGGTGGGCGTGGCTCAAGAATTTAAGGCCAAAAATAAAAATGGAATTACCCAAGTTGGCGCCACGGCGCAAATTAGCGATGGTACGCAAAAGAGCGCTTCCAGCACGGTAGAAGTGTTTATTTGTGAAAATCCGTGGCCAGATGCCACATTCAATGTGGCGCATTCTGAATTTGGCTTGGGTTACATTGATGCTGAGGGCACCGATGACGGTATTTTACCAGACAACGGTTGGACCAATTTTAAATTAATGTATTGCCGCGATGCCGGCAAGCCAAATGACCCAAGCGACGACCTGCCGGAGCTGAACAAGCCGACAGTCGTGTCGCATAAAAATGATGCGTCCGGCATTTTCAAAGAATTTTTTGCCACTTTTGCCCCGCCGCCCACCAGCACTGACATTAAAGAAGACAAAAACAGTATCGGTTTGCGCGTTTATTCCAATATCAATCATTTGCCTCTTGTCAAATGGTATCAGGCCGTTCCGGCCGAAGCGCCGGGCTCGCCAACGGTTAAAGGCGCGCCTACGCCAGCTCAAGTTGGGCCGTACAAAGCCCTGCAAGAAGGCCGCACTTATTATATTGACGGATTGAATTCATCGACGGATGCGGCCGGCAAGACCACGCTCTATTCCAATATCTATGTTTTTTCTTTCAGCGACAACCCGACGGCCGAGACATTGAATATCGTTAATCAATTGCTGGCGAATTTTACTTTAAATGTGAATGTGGCTGATAAAGATGTCGTTGGAAAAATGTATCGCGATTACACCCGTTTGCAGGATTTGAAATTGATAGCTGATAAACTTTGGAGTTATTATCAAGATCCAAAAAAAGGGAATGGCGCTTATCCCAAGCTGACGGAAAATCCGCAATTGGGCACCTTTTTGCCATCATATACCAATAGCAAATGGAAATCATGGCAAGGAGTGCTGGGGAATTTGGTTGGTTATACTTTGCCAGTTGACCCGTTGAATGGATTTAATGGGTGCGCCAACAGTACTTTGAGTGTGGGTACTCCTCCGGTTAATTTGGGACCTTTTGACGCCGAGACCTGTTGGAATGCCGCGAATTCCACATTTGTGTGTCCATCCGGCTCGCAGGTTTATGAATATGAAACAACAGGAGGTACTGAGGCGAAATTAAAGGCGGATTTTGAGCTACCACAGTATATTTGGAATAAAAAATTGGTTGATTTGAAACCAGCATCGCCCTGTGAACCGAATAATTGTCAGATAACTTCTGGTAAATGCACGAATAATAATGATGCTTGTTTGAAAGATTCTGATTGCAGTCTTGACGTTTGCACGGCGATAGTAAAACGTTGTGTCGTTGATAATAAAATTTGTGCGTCAGACAGTGATTGCGTGCCCAGTTCTTGCGATTTGGATTATCAGATAAGCGGAAATTGTAATAATACAGTGGAGGGAAATAGTATTAAATGCGGAGATGGTATTGTCGGGTCTGGAGAAAAATGCGAGATCGGCGCGCAACAATATCTTGATTGTTCAATTTCTGGATATCCGGGTAAGCAATCACAGAAATGCAAAGCAGATTGCAGTAATTGGGAAAATGCCGGTAGCTGTGTTCCACAAGGCAAGTGCGGCGATGGGGTGAAGCAGGGAGCGGAGAAGTGTGATGATGGAAAGAATAATGGAAAGTATGGGTACTGCAAGACAGATTGTTCCGGAACATCGGCTGAATTTTGTGGTAATAATAAATTAGACACTGGAAAAGAAGCGTGTGATCTCAACGGCGCTGTTTATAACGCACAAAAAGATTTATCCTGTTCTTGGGATTGCCAAAATTGGGATTATTGCGGTGACGGGGTAGTTCATAAACCATATGAGCAATGCGAAAAGAGCGAGAGTTGTCAGGTGGGGACTTGCGACGACAGTTATAAGAGTATTGAGAAAAAAGAAGGGTTTTGTGAGAAAGATAGCGATTGTGTGGTCTCTCAACCTGTGCAAGTGCCGCTTCCTCAAGGTGGTACCAAGGCAGTTCAACAAGTTCAAAATCCTGACGCCAAATGTCTTGATTATAAATCAGGTAAAAGATATTGCGGCGTGGCCACGGAATTTATACCTGTTGATGCGCCAGGCCACTCGCCACCTTATTATTATAAAGATAGTGACACAAAATTTAGTGGTTATTCCGGTGAAAGCTATATCAACTGCGATTGGTGGGGAACCGACACTTTTATTGATAATCGCGCCAGCAATTCAGTAACTTGCCTGCCTTTGGAAAAACCAACAGCTCCAACTATTCCATCTTCCTGCGGAAATGGTAAAATAGAAGCTGGCGAGGTTTGCGATGACGGCGCCAACAATGGCGTGGAGTGTGATTGGATTGCTAATGCCAAGACCTGCACCTACTGCGCTTTTGGCTGTCAGCAAGTAATCACTAAAACAAAACCATAATAATTTTTTTATGTCATTGCGAGCGAAGTGAAGCAATCTCGTTTATTGTCAAAGATTGCTTCGTTACTTCGCTCCTCGCAATGACGCAACAATATGTTTGACGAACAAAATCCGCCAGCTGGCGGACAAAATTCAAACGAACCCGAAGATATTTTAGCGCCGATGGACGGCGTGATTGAGCCGGGCGAATTAAAATCCGCTTTGGCCAATAATAAATTAAAGCCGGTGGCCAGAACAAGCGAGGACTTGCCCGAACCGCCGTCAGAAATTCCACCGCTGGAGCCAAGAGCGGAAATCTCCCAGCCGCTTTTGAGCAAAAAAGGATTTATTTTTGTTATTGTCGGTGTGGTCGCGGTGGCTTTGATAATCGGCGTGGTCTGGGTTGTTGTTCGACTACCAAAAAAAGCGCCGGTGGTCGCGCCTGCTCCAGCCCTGATTCCGGTCGTTCAACCAGAAATTATTCCGCCACCAGCCGCACCCGAGGTTGTTCCTGTTCCAGAAACAACAGTTCCGCCAGCTGAAGCTCCAGCTCCTGTGATTACTGTTGAGCCAACAGTGGACACTGACAATGACGGTTTGACCGACACCGAGGAGGCAACGGCCGGCACCAACGCGCAAGTTGCTGATACTGATGCTGATGGTTTGAGTGACTATGAAGAAATCACGCTTTGGAAAACCAATCCTTTAAATCCCGACACAGACGGAGATGGTTATAATGATGGACAAGAGGTGAAAAATGGTTTTAATCCAAATGGCGTTGGAAAATTATTGGAATTACCTAAATGACGCGAAGCGTCATCCACGCGAAAGCGGGGATCCAGAATAATATGCCTGATAACGAAACAGAAATTCACATAATCCCCGATGAATTTTACGGGGGAGTGAAGCGGCTTGTGCCATCAATGGCGCCGATCAGTTCTTTTGGCGCTCCAGCCACGGCTGCAGTTTTGCCAACCAAATTCACGCCAGCCCGACAATTGCAAGGTCTGCCTCAACTGGCTTTTTTCAAAACACCAAAATTCATTGTAATAGCCGGCAGTGTTGTTTTTGTGATAATCATCAGTGGTGTTGCTTATTACTATATTCGCCAAGCGAACATCGCGCGTCAACAGTTCACGACCCCGTCCGCTCCAACGCCGGTTGTCCAGCCAACTCCGCCGCCTCCAGCACCAATTGAGGCCGCTACCTCCACTGAAGAAATCGCGCCGGCCGCAGCCACCTCCACTCCAATCCAACCTCCTTTTTCCATTATTTTCCCATTTAAAAATTACACCAAAACCATTGACACTGACAATGACGGCCTGACTGACGAGGAAGAAAAAATTTATGGCACTGACCCGGCTTTGCCGGACACTGACAGCGACGGATTTTTGGATACTTTGGAAATTCAGAATTTATACAATCCGATCGGTTTTAAGCCGGTGCGTTTGTTTGATTCAGGCAAAATTAAAATTTATGAAAATCCAGTGTTTAGCTATTCAATTTTTTATCCTGGCGATTGGGTCGCGCAATCATTGGACCCGAATAATAAAGATGTGATGTTCACTGCGGCGACCGGTGAATTTGTTGAGGTTTTGGTGGAAGATAATCCATTGAAAATGACGGCCGAGGCCTGGTATCTTGGGCAATCACCTGGAGTGGACCCGTCGCAGTTGGAGTATTTTATTACCAAAGATAAATTGGCGGGAGTAAAAAGTCCGGACGGTTTGGTGGCCTATATTTCTTTTGAAGACAAAATTTTCGCCATTAATTATAACATCGGATTGAAAACAGAAGTGAATTTTTTAAACACTTTTGAAATGATGATTAACAGTTTCCGGCCGCAAGGCGGATTTGCTGATTTGCCATTTGGTGGAGTGACCGCGACCAGCACTGCTACAAGCACTCCTCTATGATTGAAATCAACAATCAAACCGCCGCTACCTCGCTTAATTTTTTTAAGAAAAAAGTAGCCAATTATTGTTTGGAAAAATTGGCAATTAAAAAAAATGTTTCCATTGTTTTGGTAGCTGACAAAAAAATTCAAGAATTAAATAAGATTTACCGAAAGAAAAATAAAATTACCGATGTGTTGTCTTTTGGCGATTGGAATGATAAGAATTTTTTAGGCGAAGTAATAATCTGCCTGCCGCAAGCCAAACGGCAAGCTAAAAAATATAAAACCAATTTGAAGCAAGAATTGACGCGATTGTTAATACACGGTATTTTGCATTTGGCCGGGTTTGACCACGAAAAATCAAAACAAGAAGAAAAGAAAATGTTTAAATTGCAGGAAGAAATGATATGTTCCATTTCCGCAAAATAATGCGAAGTTTTCATTATGCGCTTAAAGGATTGTTTTTGATTTTCAAAGAAGAGCAAAGTTTTCGCGTACAAGTGGTTGCAGCGGTGGTTGTGGTGGTGATAATGTTTGTTTTTCCAACAAAAAATTGGGAAAAAGTAGCATTGATTCTTGTCACAAGCTGGGTTTTAGTGCTAGAATTGATAAATAGTATTTTAGAAAGAATGGCGGATATTTTAAAACCGCGCATGCATTTGGGTGTAGAAGCGGTGAAAGACATTATGGCCGCCGCAGTATTCATTGCTTCTTTTACAGCGTTAATAATTGGTTTGATTATTTTTATTCCTTATGTTCGGTCGTAAAGTGTCTCATCAAGAAATTATCGTCGGGTTGGATGTTGGTTCAACTGCTATCCGTTTGGCAGTTGGGCAACTGGTGCCGTCCGGAGACAAAACCGAGTTGCACATTATCGGCGCGGCCGAGGCTGCGTCTGAAGGCGTGCACAAAGGAGTGGTAACAAGCATTGAAGATGTGGTGTCCTCAATTTCTTCGTGTTTGGAAAGAGCCGAGCGCATGATTGGTTTGCCAATCAAAACCGCCTGGGTGGGTATTTCCGGCAGTCATATAATTTCCGAAGAAAGCAAGGGCGTGATTGCCGTATCAAAATCTGATGGCGAGATTTCCGAAGAAGATGTGGAGCGGGCGATTGAAGCGGCGCGCACTGTGGCCACTCCTCTGAATTATGAAATTTTGCATGTGATTCCAAAAAATTATACGGTGGACGGACAGGTGGGCATTAAAGACCCGATTGGCATGACCGGTGTGCGGCTGGAGGTGGACACACAAATTATTCAAGGACTTTCCGCGCAGATAAAAAATTTAACCAAAGCCGTATATCGCACAGGTTTGGATATTGATGACCTGGTGTTGTCAATTTTAGCCACGGCCGAAGCGGTAGTGACGGAAAGACAAAAGGAGCTGGGAGTGGCGGTGCTGAATATTGGCGGCGCGACCACCAGTTTGGCGGTTTTTGAAGAAGGGGATATTTTAGATATCGCGGTTTTGTCAATCGGTTCTGAACACATTACCGCTGATGTGGCCATTGGTTTGCGCACATCGATTGATGTGGCGGAAAAATTAAAATTGGAATATGGCTCGGCCTTGCCTAAAGATATTGGTAAAAAGGAAGAATTGGATTTGTTTGATTTGGGAGAGTCGGAACACGAAGTGATTTCGCGCAAATACGGTTGTGAAATCATTGAAGCTCGAGCAGAAGAGATATTGACGAAAGTGGATGATATTTTTAAAAAGCTTGGCCGCAGCGGCATGTTGCCGGCCGGAGTGGTTTTGACCGGCGGCGGTTCCAAACTGCCGGGACTGGTGGAATTGGCCAAACGAAAATTGCGATTGCCAGCGGCCTTGGGTTATCCTTTGAATTTGACTAGCGTGACTGATAAAATCAATGATTTATCTTTTGCCTCGGCCATTGGACTCGTGCGCTGGGGAGCAATGTCTAGGCAATCAGGTTCCGGCAAGTTAGAGAATTTAATTACTCGTTTTGGCTCAATGGGCAAAGTGACAAAATGGATGAAATCATTGGTGCCTTAAAAAGATATCCACATTTTGCTTGACAAAAAGGTGTGAAAAGAGATAAAGTAGAAGGTGAGTTATCACCTTCTTTTAATATTAAATTTTGAACACATTTTGTAGTCAGATAATGTGTTCAACTAATTTTATGCCCGAGGTTAAACCAAGCATTGAGACATTGGCCAAAATTAAAGTGGTCGGGGTTGGTGGAGCAGGCGGAGCGGCGGTGAATCGCATGATTCAATCAAAAATTCGCGGCGTTGATTTTATTTCCGTCAATACGGATTTGCAGGCCTTGCATTGCGTGCAAGCGCCAACCAAAGTCCATATTGGAAAAACCGTCACGCGCGGGCTCGGCGCTGGCATGGATCCGGAAATGGGACGCAAAGCAGCGGAAGAAAATCAAAACGAAATTCGTGAGGCCTTGAAAGGCGCGGATATGGTTTTTATAACTTGCGGACTGGGCGGTGGCACTGGTTCCGGAGCCGGACCGATTGTGGCGGAGATTGCGAAAAACAGCGGGGCTTTGACCATTGGCATAGTTACCAAGCCGTTTGCTTTTGAAGGAGCGCAAAGAAAAGAAATCGCGGAAAAAGCGCACGCAGAATTGTCCAGCAAAGTTGATTCTATTATTACAATTCCAAATGATCGTGTTTTGCAATTGATTGAAAAAAAGACCTCTCTTTTGGATGCCTTTCAAATTGTTGATGACGTCTTGCGCCAAGGCGTGCAAGGAATGTCAGAAGTAATCACTACACCCGGTCTTATTAATGTTGATTTTGCCGATGTGCGGGCGATTATGAGAGATACCGGCTCGGCTTTGATGGGTATTGGCCGCGCTTCTGGCGAAAATAGAGCGGTGGAAGCGGCCAAGGCGGCAATTGCGAGCCCTCTTTTGGATCTTTCCATTGAAGGCGCCAAAGGCATACTTTTCACCATTACCGGCAGCAGTTCTTTGGGTATGCATGAAGTGGCTGAAGCAGCCAAAGTTATTACCGGCAACGCCGATCCGGGAGCCAAAGTTATTTTTGGTTCGGTAATTGATGATAATTTGAAAGATGAATTAAGAATCACGGTGATTGCCACCGGTTTTGACCATCGTGAGTCACTCGCGCCGTCCTATGCCAAAAACGCTTTTCGCGAAAATTCCAATTACACCGCGCCGACTCCGAGTTTGAAATCATCTTTGTTTTCCGCCGGTTCCATTTTTCGCAAAGACAAAGAAGAAAAACAAGAAGATAAGTCGGCTGTTTCCGCCGGAGCGCAGTTTCAAAAAAAGTCATTAAAAAAAGAAGAAATTGAAGAAGAAGAACTTTCAGCCGATGAAGAATTGGAAATACCGGCTTTTATCAGAAAAAAAATGATGTAAAATATGCGTTGTCCGGTTTGCAATTACAAGGACACCAAGGTTGTTGATTCGCGGCTTAGCCAAGAGGGCACAAGCATCCGC
>JACROI010000041.1 GCA_016214465.1 Candidatus Magasanikiibacteriota bacterium | reverse complement strand
CGCGCTATGAGGGCGATGGATACAAAATGTGGGGTTCCAGGGCCTATGCGCCAGGTGAGATGGAAAAATTGGGCGAGGCGGTGAAAGCGGCCATATGATCAATTGGAAAAAAATTAAAAGCGAGGTGGTGCATCAAAATCCTTTTTGGATTTATCGGCAGGATGTTTTTGAAGTGGAGGGCTGCGAGTCGCCACGCGATTATTATTATGTAGAAACACCAGGCAGTGTGATGGTGGTGCCGTTGTTGTCTGACGGTCGAATTGTAATGGTGCAGACATATAGATGTTTGCAGAATAAATACAGCGTGGAGTTTCCGGGCGGAGCGGTGAAAGACGGACAGACATTTGAGCAAGCGGCGCATAGAGAATTGCAAGAAGAAGCAGGGTTGACAACTGCGGATTTGATCAATATTGGCGAATTTTGCCCTTTTAACGGGATTTCCACTGAATTGTGCAGAGTGTATTTGGCGCGCGGATTGGAAAAAGTGGCGGCGGAAAATAATCCGCAAGAGCCAATGGAATTGATGCCGCGCCGGATTGATGAGATTGAAAATTTAATCAAACATAATCAAATTTGGGATGGTCAATCCTTGGCTGTATGGGCTTTGGTGCAGCCACACTTAACACGAGATCTATGAATTTATTAGTTTGCGGCGGGGCCGGTTTTATCGGCTCCAACTTTATTCGCTATTTTTTACAAAAACACACTGATTGCCGCGTGGTCAATTATGATAAATTGACTTATGCAGGCAATTTGGAAAATTTGAAAGATATTGAGGGCGACACACGTTATTCATTTGCGCAGGGTGATATTTGCGATTTGGAAAAATTGAATGAAGTGATTCTGGCGCATAAAATTACGGATGTGATAAATTTTGCGGCTGAAACGCATGTGGACCGCTCAATTCACGGCGGGTGCAAGGACTTTGTTTTAACAAACACTTTAGGTGTTCAGATGATTTTGGACGCGGTGAGATTTAATAAGTTGGAGAAATTCGTGCAGGTTTCAACGGACGAGGTCTACGGAGCTTTGGGTTTGGATGAAAAACGGGAATTTACCGAAGACACGCAAATTGCCCCCAATATGCCCTATGCCGCGGCCAAAGCCGGCGGAGATTTAATGTGCCGCGCGTATTTTGTGACGCACAAAGTTCCGGTGGTGGTAACACATTGTTCCAATAATTACGGGCCGTATCAGTTTCCGGAAAAAGTCATTCCTTTTTTTATTTTTAAATTATTACGAGGAGAGAAAGTGCCGGTATATGGCGATGGTTTGAATGTTCGCGATTGGATTCATGTGGCAGACCATGCCGCTGCTTTGGATTTATTATTGCATAATGGAGCGGCAGGCGAGGTGTACAATATCGGCTCGGACAATGAACGAAATAATTTGGAAATTACCAAATTAATTTTAAAAATTATGGGCAAAGGAGAGGAAATGATTGAATATGTGACTGATCGTCCAGGCCATGATCGCCGTTATGCCATTGACGCGTTAAAAATCCGTTCCTTGGGCTGGGCGCCGACTTATCCGCGCGATAAATTTGAGCATGGCCTAGCCGAAACCGTGGAGTGGTATTTGAATAATAAAGACTGGGTGGAGCACATTCAGCAAAAGAAAAAAAATGAAATGAATAAATTTCAAGAAAATTTGGAGCGGTCGGCTGATAAAATGCAGGCCGCTTCGTAATGTCATTCCGAGCTACATTAGACTGTCCAAAAAATCTCTTTTTATGTCATTGCGAGCAAAGTGAAGCAATCTCGTGGCTTAAAGGCGAGATTGCTTCGTCGCTTCGCTCCTCGCAATGACAATTCTTGGACAGTCTGAGGAGCGAGGAATCTAAATTTTATTTATGCCAAAACAATTTCAAATTTTTCAATTAAAAAAAATTGACACGCCGAAATTTGTAATGAGCGCGGTGGAATTAAAGGACTACATTGATTTTGAAGTAAAACGCGCGTATTTTATCACCAACATCAAAGCGCCGACCGGAGCGCATTGCCATAAAATTGAAAAAGAATTTTTCATTTTACAACAGGGGAGTTGTAGGGCTGTAATTGATAGAGGCAATGGTTTGGAAGAGCTTGAAATGCAGGGTCCGACAAGCGCATTGTATGTGCCGCCTTTGGTTTGGCATCATTTCAAGGATTTTTCATCGGACGCGGTTTTGTTGGCTTTGAGTTCAACGAATTACAATCCGGACCGGAACGATTATGTGGAGGATTACATTGAATTTAAAAAACTATGTCTGAAAAAATGAGCCGTCGCGAATTTTTAACTTGGGCTGCGGCTGTTGGAGTTGGAGCGGCAACAGGCGCGGCTTTTGAGTTGGACAGGAAAAAAGAATCAGCCAAGCCGACTGATGCGTCGCCACTGGACGCGGAGACGCCGATTGTTGAGAAACCAATAACAAAAGGAAAAGAAATTAAAGAAACTCGTAAAAAATACGCAGTCGGCGCTTTTTTGGATGAAGAAATTGACCGGTTGGCGCAAGCCATTGAAGACCCAAAGAAAAAAGTATTACTTTTGTCCGAAAGCGCGCGCATCAAGCATCAGGAAAAAGAAAAAATTTACGCCAGACGATTTAGCAAAAGTAAAGAACAGATGGCAAAATATTTTGAGCAGTTTTTAAAGTCACAAGAAGATATTCGCGACGCGCTGACAGAAGCCGACCCGCTAAAATTAATTCCGCGGGCTGTGCTGTGTGGCATAATCGGCATGGAAGGCGGCGGACGGCAGGCGGTTAATCGTCAGTCTGGCGCGGCCGGAATTTGGCAATTAAATTTGATTACTGCCAAACATTTGGGGTTGAAAGTTGATAAAAATGTTGACGAAAGAATGGATTTGAAAAAATCATCTAGCGCGGCTGCGAGATATTTACTCGATTTATATGAGAGATTTGGCCGGCAATGGGGGCTGGCTTTGGTGGCTTATGCCGGCGGACCGGAAAAGTTGTCCTGGCGCATTTGCCAGCATTTTAAACTGGATTCCGGGACGACCTTTACTCATGATTTGTTAAGTAAAAAAAATATCAACGCCGTCACTCTTTATTCTCGCCGTTTTAGCGGTTTGGGAAATCAACACAGCGTGCAATATCCTTTTGGCGCGCAAGCCATGGCCGGTTGGATTGGGGAATTGTTAAAAATGGATGAAGAATATGAAGAAGAAGGTGAATCCGCTTTAGTATGAGAATTTTAATACTAGGCGCGCGAGGAATGTTGGGGCAGGCGTTGGCGCTGGAATTCAGCCATACTGGGCATGAAGTGATTGGTTGGGATAGGGCTGATTTGGATATTACTGACAGAGAGTTGGTATTGGAAAAAATTAATGCGTTATCACCGCGAGTAATCATCAATGCCGCGGCGTATAATAATATTGATAAAGCTGAAACAGAAGACGGCAAATTGGCTTTTCAAATCAATGCCGAGGCAGTATGGCGTCTGGCTGAAGCCAGCGCGCGAGTTGGCGCGCTTTTTGCGCATTATTCAACTGATTATGTTTTTCATGGAGATAAAGTTGAAGGATACAGCGAGGCTGACGCTCCTGACCCGCAGAGCGTTTACGCGAAATCAAAGTTTGAAGGTGAACATCGCATACTGTCATTGCGAGGAGAGAACGAAGTGAGCGACGAAGCAATCCCAAAACAAAAACACGAGATTGCTTCGCTTCCTATGGTCGCTCGCAATGACGGAGAGATATTAAAATACTATTTAATTAGAACTTCGCGCTTGTTTGGCACGGCTGGAATAGGCGATGGAGCGAAAAAAGGTTTTGTTGATGTGATGTTGAAACTTGGACGCGAGAAAAAAGAGTTGGATCTGGTTGATGAAGAAGTCAGCTCGCCTACCTATGTGGTGGATTTGGCGCGAGCAACGCGCGAGTTGATTGAATCAGGCGCGCCAGCCGGGATTTATCATCGAACCAATGCCGGCGCCTGTACTTGGTATGAATGGGCCAAAAAGATTTTTGAATTATCCAAATTGAATGTTAAATTAAATCCGGTGTTGGCTGATAAATTTCCGCGTCCGGCGCCTCGTCCGAAATTTTCCAAATTACTCAATACAAAATTGCCTTTTTTGCGCAGTTGGGAAGAGGCCTTGGCCGAATATCTAGTTACGCTTTAAAATTTACATTTTTGGCGTTTTTTGATATGATAATAGCATAAAAATTAAATCAATTTTATGTTTTTAGACAATATTTTACAAATTAAAAATTTGGATAAAGGCAGAATGTTGGCCTCAATTGAGGCCTTGGCTGACCAGTGCCGCGAGGCATGGAAGGATTTGGCCGGCGTAAGCGTGCCGCGTGAATATTCGCAAGTTAAAAATATTGTGGTGGCTGGCATGGGTGGTTGGGCTTTGGGAGCGTATATTATTCGCGCGCTTTACGGCAATGAAATGAAGATTTCATTGGAAATCGCGAATGATTATCATTTGCCGGCGTATGTGAATAAAGACACGTTGGTCGTGTTATCAAGTTATTCCGGCTCCACAGAGGAAACTTTATCTTGCTTGGTTGAAGCGAAAAAAAAGAACGCAAAAATTTTGGTTATGACAACGGGCAAGGATTTGGCTGAATTTAAAAAAGATAAAAAATTGCCAGGGTATTTATTCACTCCGCATTTTAATCCTTGTAATTCTCCGCGCATGGGGCTGGGATATTCTTTGTTCGGCTCGCTGATTTTATTTGGCAAGATTGGATTTATCAAGTTTAGCGAATTTGAAGCGCAAAAAGCGATTAAAATCGCGGAGAAATATAATAGAGAACTAGGGGTTTATAAAAAAATTACTGATAATCGCGCCAAACAATTGGCGGAAAAATTAAAAGATAAAATTCCATTTTATTTTTCCGCTTCGCATTTGGCAGGCAACATTCATACAGCCGCCAATCAGTTGAATGAAAATGCCAAGGTTTTTGCTTATTGGGCATTGCTTCCTGAAATCAATCATCATTTAATGGAGGGTTTGCTGTTTCCAGCGGCGATTAAAAAGGATTTGATTTTGGTGTTTCTTGAATCAACCAGCGACGAGCCGAAGATACGAAAGCGATTTGCTTTAACAAGAGAAGTCGCGAAAAAGCGCGGAGTGGAAGCCGTGTCGTATATGTTGCAAGAAAAAACACCACTGGGACAATCGTTTGAATTATTGGTTTTGGGAAGTTATGTGAGTTTTTACTTAGCCATGCTCTACGACCTTGATCCTACGCCAATCCCCATGGTGGATTGGTTTAAGAAAAATATGTAGTATGCAATTATCAGTCATAACAGTCACTTGGAACGCGGGAGAAAAAATCAGGGAACAGATGCAATCAGTGCGCGATGGATGCGAGAAAATTTCTTTTGAACAGATTTTAGTGGATAATGGATCAAAGGATAATACCGCGGAGATTGTTAAAAGTTTTCCACATGCCAAATTGATTGCCAATACGGAAAACACAGGCTTCGCGGCCGCTAATAATCAAGGAGTGAAAATCGCGTCAGGCGATTTCCTTTTATTTTTAAACCCGGATATGCTGGTGAGCCCGTGCAGTTTGGATAAATTGGTGGAGTGGCTCAAACAGCATCCTGACGCAGGAATGGTTAGCTGTAAATTAATTGATACAGATGGTAATTTTAAACCTGAGGCCGGTCCGCGGCGTTTTCCAACTGTTTGGGATCAATCCGCTTTGCTTTTGAAATTGCCGC
The DNA here is from genome assembly GCA_016214465.1 of Candidatus Magasanikiibacteriota bacterium. Taxonomy (GTDB): domain Bacteria; phylum Patescibacteriota; class Patescibacteriia; order Magasanikbacterales; family UBA10003; genus UBA10003. The sequence goes on along the minus strand of JACROI010000041.1, from coordinate 9,045 downwards.
ATATTTTTCCAAGGATTTTAGATAAATATCTGATGAAGGATTTTGAGCCGGATAAAGAACAGGAGGTGGATAGTGTGCGCGGCGCTTTTATGCTCGTGCGAAAAGAAATTGTGGAGCAACTGGGTTGGGCTTTTGATCCCCGTTATTTTATTTGGTTTGAAGATGTGGATTTGTGTCGCGAGGTTAAGCGATTGGGATACAAGGTGATATACACGCCGATTGTTTCTTGTGTGGATTATGTCGGACAGAGTTTTATCAAACAAGAAATATTGTGGAAGCAAAAGAATTTTACCGCGAGCATGCTTACATATTTTCAAAAATGGGAGCCGTGGTTGAAGTGGGGGATCATTTGGCTTTTGCGGCCGATGGGGATCGCATTCACATTAATTATGGGTTTTTGCAAGCGGAGGCAGATTGTTTTTTGAAGCGAGGATATGTTTGAGCCAGGACGAGGCATTCTGCTATGGCTAAGGTAGAGAATGCCGAGTCTGGTTGCCTGAAAGGCCAGGCGAGTTTATCCGAGCGAAAAAAATAATCTGCCGAGCTTGCCGAGAAAGAAATTATGAAATTGTCAGTCTACCTTGTCACCTGGAACGGGGCAAAATATATTCCGCAACTTTTTAGATCTTTGCGAGAACAGACGCTCAAAGATTGGTTTTTGTTTGTTTGGGATAATAATTCGTCCGATAACACCGTTGAAGCGATTAAAAATGAAGTGAACACTTTATGTGTTCAATATAAAATTGTGGAAAATAAAGAAAATTTGGGCTTTGCCGGCGGACATAATGAGGTTTTTAAACAATGCCACGCTCGTCATTCCGAGCCATGCCTACCGGCAGGCAGGCCAAGCGAGGAATCTTCGACAGCCGAGTATGTGTTGTTGCTTAATCAAGATATGTTTTTGTTTCCTGATTGCTTGGAAAAATTAATGAATTTTATGGACGCGCATTCCGAGGCCGCGATTGTTGGCCCGCGATTGATGAAATGGAATTTCGCCGACGATATTTTCACCAACATTATTGACACCATGGGTTTAAAAATTTTTAGAAACAGGCGGGTCGTGGATTGGCAGGCGGGTGAAGAATGGTCGGGCGCTGTCACATCGCCATTACAGGTCTTTGGCATTTCCGGCGCTTTGCCAATGTATCGCGCCGTGGCTTTGCGAGATGTAGCGTTTGTCAATGGCGATTTTTTTGACGCCAGCTATCATTCATATAAAGAAGATGTAGATTTGGCCTATCGTTTGGCTTCTGCCGGCTTTAAATCATATGTTTTATCTGATGTTGTTGCCTATCACGACAGAGCTGGAGCAGGGTCAAAAGCAATGACTGACATTGCTGCAGTCGTCAATAAGAAAAAACAATCAGCTCGGGTGAAATATCATAGTTACAAAAATCATTTGATGACTTTATACAAAAATGAGTATTGGCAAAACTTTCTGCTTGATTTTCCTTTGATACTATGGTATGAAGTAAAGAAGTTCATGTATTTTTTATTGCTGGATAGGGGAGTGTTGGCGGGGCTTAAAGAGGTTTGGATAATGCGAAAGGAATTAAGAGAAAAAAAAAAGTGGATAATTAGAAAAAGAAAAATTAGTTGGAGGAATATGAGGAAATTTTTTTAGGCAAGCGGAGGCGGATAATTTTTTGAAGCTAGGATATGTTTGAGCCAGGGCTCGGCATTCTGCTATGGCTAAGGTCGGGGAATGCCGAGCCCGGTGGCCTGAAAGGCAAGGCGAGTTTATCCTAGCGAAAAGAATATCTGCCGAGCTTGCCACATAACAGATGTTTGACATCGCTGTCACAATAGTCAATTACAAAATGGCCGAAGACATTCGGGATCTTTTGCATTCAATGAAATCTGACTCGGCAGACTCTAATCTAAAAGTGCAAATTGTGGTGGTGGACAATACGCCGGAAGAAGGCGCTTGGCTGATGTTTAAAAATAATTTTCCTGAAGTTAAATATTTGCCACAAGAACCATTGCAGTATTCCTGCTATCGTTTTCCTGATTTTTGGATACCGCTTTATCGTAGAAGTTCTTTGGGCGAGTTTAAAAAAAATCGCCGCAAAGTGGCGCGTTACTTAATGAATGATTTTAATCACGAACGCAATCAACCGGTTGATTGGATAATGGGTTCGGCAATGTTCGCGCGCGCGTCCGCTTTGGAGCAAACCGGATTGTTTGACGAGCGCTATTTTATGTATTTTGAGGATTGCGATTTGTGTCGCAGATTTTGGGATGCCAACTGGCCGATTTATTATATTCATGATATAAAGATAAAACACCGGCATGGCAAGGGTTCAGCCAAAGTTCCAGGTTTTCTCAGCTCAATAATGAAAAATCCGCTTACTCGAGTTCATATTACCAGCTGGTTGAAATATATGTGGAAGTGGAGATTTAAAACTATTTGATTTTATGTTGCCCAAAGTCGCGATAATTTATCTTTCATATCATTGCGAGCCGTACATGGATGATGTGATTTCCGCTTTGGAACGGCTCACTTATCCCAAGGACCGGGTGGAATTTGTGATTGTGGACAATCCGCATCCGCAATACGGCCCGTCAGTGCGCTATATTGAAGAAACTATCATGCCCAAGTCGGGCCTTACTTTACCAAAGGTAACGCTTATTGCTAATTTTGAGAATTTGGGTTTTGCCGGCGGCAACAATGTCGGCATAAAGTACGCTCTGGACAATGGTTTTGATTATGTTTTTTTACATAATAATGACGCTTTTGTGGCCGCGAATTTTTTAGAGCCGCTGGTTGAAGCAATGGAAAAAGATAAGCAAATTGGCACGGCTCAATCTCTTTTGCTTTTGCATCCGGAAACAGGATTAATCAATTCGGCCGGCAATGCCATGCATTATTTGGGTTTTGGTTTTTGTTGGGATTATCGCAAAAAATTATCAGAGGCCAATTTGCCAACAATTAAAGAAATCGCCTACGCTTCCGGCGCCGGTGCGCTGATGCGCGCTGATTTACTTAAACAATACGGAGGATTGGACGAAGATTTTTTTTTGTATCACGAAGATTTGGAGTATTGTTTTCGTTTGAAATCAGCCGGATACAAAATAATTTTGGCGCGTGATTCAGTGGTTTATCATAAATATCAATTTGGCAGAAGCATTACCAAATATTTTTGGATGGAACGCAATCGTTATGGCGTAATGATGGAATTTTTCAAATGGCCAACATTGCTTTTACTCGCGCCAATTGGTTTGGTAATGGAGCTGGCATTGATTTTATTCGCTTTCAAAGGAGGGTGGTTTGAAGAACGGGTGAAGGTCTATCGTTATTGGCTGGATAGCGCCAATTGGATTCCTTGGTTGAAAAAAAGAAAAAATATCCGGCAAATTCGCAAGGTGAGCGATAGAGAATTGACTAAAGATATGGTGAGCGAGGTTTTATTTCAAGAAAAAGAAATGGCGAATCCATTATTATTGTATATTGGCAATCCAATAATGAAATTGTATTGGCAATTGGCGCGAGCAATTATGTTTTGGTAAATATGATTACAAAAGCAATTTTGACCGGAGGCGGGCATGCAACGCGCTTGCGGCCGATCACAACCACAATAAACAAGCACTTAATTCCTTTGGCAAATAAGCCGATGATTTTTTATGCCATTGATAAAATGGTGGAAATAGGTGTGAAAGAAATTTTTATCAATACCAATCCCTGTGAGACAGAATTGCAAAAACATATTGGCGATGGGGGACACTGGGGAATAAAAATTCAATATTTTGAACAAACCGGCGGGCCGCAAGGCATTGCGCATGTTGTCTCATTGGCGCGTGAGATGGTGGGAGACGAACCGTTTATTTTTTATTTAAGCGACAATATCACTCTGGGCTCTCTTAAGCCACTGGCTGAAAAATTTGATAAAGAAAATTTAAATTGTTTGTTGAGTTTTTCCAAAGTTGATGATCCAACTCGTTTTGGCGTGGGCGAATTTGACGCTAATGGAAAATTAACGCGTGTGTTGGAAAAACCGATGAATCCACCGAGCAATTTGGCGCAGACCGGCATTTATTTTTACGATAAAACATTTTTTGAGGCGTACAGCCAGATTCAAAAGTCCGCTCGCGGCGAATATGAAATTTCCGATATCAACACTTGGCTGATTCAGAATAATTATCGCGTCGGGTGGAGCGAAATTACCGGCTATTGGAAGGACTCTGGCAAACCAAATGATTTGCTTATTGCCAATCAAATGCTTTTGGATCAGCTGGATCGCGGGCATTTTACCAATCACGCCGCAGTGGAGCCGGGCGCGCGATTGGAAGGCAATATTAAAATCGGCCATGGCACGAAAATCGGGGAAAAAGTTTTAATTCGCGGGCCTGTGATTATTGGGGAAAATTGCGTGTTGGAAGATTGTTATGTCGGCCCATATACCACTATCGGGCATGGAACGGAAATTTATAGCGCGGAAATTGAACATTCCATTATTTTTGAAAACGCGGACATCAATTGTTCTATTCGTATTGTGGACAGCATTATTGGCAAAAACGCTTCCATTCTCACTGGCCACCAAGCCCCGCCCAAGGGGCACAAAATGGTTTTGGGAGACCATACTTTTATTGAGATTTAAAAAAAGTCCTGATGAAAATCAGGACTTTTTTGTTTTATTGCGCTTCCAACCTGTACAATTCCTGATACGCATTATTTTTTATCAGCAAATAAATATTTTTTCCGGCTGAATCAATTTGCATAGCCGTTACATTTGCTTTGTCAAATAAAGTCGCTATATTGCGCTCGCCGCGGTCATCCAGTTCCGTGACCAGTAAATTGCCATTTACTAAAGATAAATAATATGGCTTGTTTGGCACAGGCAAGACCTGCGCTACGCCATCACTGTAACGCGCGGTCATTGATGATTGTTTGGTTTTTAAATCCAGCGTCCAAATTTCCGAGGCGTTGAAATAGTACAGATAGTTATTTTTCTCACCATTGCCCCACACAGCCGAATTGCCGTTCAATTTGATAATCGGTGTTTGTTTATCAGTCGGATTTATTAAAAAAATCTGATTTTTATCATTTAACACCAGCACTTCATTATTATTTATCTCGCCAAAGTGATAATTGCCACTTGGTAACACCGCGATTTCTTCGATTTTTTGTTCAATAATCGGCAGTGTTAGTTCGCGGTAGCGATACAAAATCGCTTTGTCAGGAAGATTTTTAATAAAAAATATTTCGCCAGGAGCCACGGCGTAATCGTTTATTGGCTCGTCAATCAATTTTCTTTTCGTTTTGCTTTGAAAATTTATTTGATAAAGCGCGCGATTTTGCGCTTCGGCCAAGCCGTAAATATGTTCATTGTCAGCCGACCATTTGGGCTGTGAAATTGAACCCAAACCAAACTCTTGCCAACTGAATACTTTTTCTTTGGCCACGCCAGCCACTGCGAAATTAGAGCCGGTTTCATCATTATCAATAATCCATTTGCCATTTGGCGACCATTTTATAGCCGATTGATTAACAGTATATGGCAAAATAGTATGAAGTTTTTTCACGCCGGTTTTTAAATCCATTAGCCAAAGTGTGTTTAGTTTTTGAATTAACAAAGTTGATTCATCCGGCGACAGAGAAAATTGCGTTATCGGCCCATTTTCTAAAAGTTGCGGCGAGCTATTTTTAAAAAGCGCTATGTCATATATCAAAGTACTTTCTCGCGCCTTGATTTCCAAATTTTTCTGCCAACTATGATACCAGTCTTTTTCCGCTCGCACTTGATAATAATTAGGTAATAGATTGGCCAAGCGTAAAGGCCGTTTGGTAGGCAGTAATTGATTATTTAAATACAGTTTAGCGTCGGCCGGCAAAACATCAAGTATCAACACGCCAACTTGTTCCACTTTGTTTTTTTGCCAATTGTAGCGGTAACCGGAAGTGTAGAGTACCACTATCGGCGCCGCGGTTAGAAACAGCGCGATGAAAGTGATAACAATTAAACGGCGTTGATGGATGTTCATAAGCTATTTAAAGGAAAAAATATCTTCTATTTCTTTTTTTTGTGTTTGATAAATTGATTTTTTTGTTTTATTGTTTTTATCAATACACACGCAATTTTTTTTAATTTTTTCCAAAAGCATTTCTCCTTTGTCCCAAGTGATGGGATATATCCGGCAGGCCGACGGTATCATTCTTCTCGGCAAGTTTTTTTTAAACACCAAACTCACAATTTCACACCCTTGCCCGGAAGGCGATCTAAAAGAACAACCGCCGTTTCTTACTCTGGTGCCGATGCATTTTTTACCAAGATATTCCGGATCTTTGCTCCATCTTTTATCAAAAAAATCCTCCATTTTTATTCCAATCTTTTTTTCGAAATATGTTTTATGCTTGATAATGTGGTCGTAAGATTCCTTGTCAATGTAGACACCATGTCGGCAACACGCGCCGCCTTTGGCATTTTGCCCGCATTTGCAGGTTAAGCAGGAATTGAATGGGCCGGTTGGGAATCCTTTTTGTTTATACACTTCTTTTAAAACTTTTTTAATTGGAATTTTGGTTTTAATCATGTTTTTTTTATACCATATTGTTTGTTCTAATTTTTTAGGTTCATCCGTGCCTAATTCCCCTCAATTCGCTCGTTCGTCGCCCCCCGTCAATCACCAATCACAAAAAAACAAAAAGTGTAAAATTTTATTTCGCCTAATGTGCCGGCTTATGCGACAGTCCAGCGCAGTGAACCCGTAGGTTCACGAAGCAGGATTTCGCATAAGCCGAGTTTTGCGACGTCGCGAAGCGACTAGCCGACACCGGGTAACCCGAGCGCATTCAGCGAGAGAGCGAAGCGATGTCGCTGAACTACTTATATACCAACTTGTAAAGTTTTTCGCGTATTTATGCTATAATCATAACACAAATGTGTAATCAGAAGCAAGTTGTGAATCCGCAAATTTTTTATCTATCCGCCATGGGTAAAAAATTTGCAGTGTAAAAAAATTTGCCATCGCGCGAAAATTGTGTTAAGATATTTTAATCAATTATGTCGCAATTTTTAATTAAAGGTGGAAAAAAATTAAATGGCGATGTTGAGGTTGGAGGCATGAAAAACGCGGCCGCTCCGATTTTGGCCGCCACTCTTTTGACATCCGATGATTGCGTGATTGACCGCGTGCCGCGTATTTCCGATGTTGAAAAAATCATTGAAATAATGAAAAGTTTTGGCGCGAAAATTGAGTGGACCGGCGAACACCAGCTGACTGTCAATTGCGCCAATGTTAATTTGCAAAATGTTGATAAAAAGATGGTAAAAAGCATGCGTGCTTCCATTTTGTTTTTAGGCCCTTTGCTAGCGCGTTTTAAAGAAGTAACATTGCCGGAACCTGGCGGCTGTATTATCGGCAACAGGCCGATTGACGCGCATCTTTTCGCTTTGCAAAAACTCGGCGCGGAAATCAGCAGAGAAAAAGAATTTTTTCATTTGAAAACAACCGGACTCAAAGGCGCGGAAATTATCTTGCCTGAATTTTCCGTTACGGCCACGGAAAACGCCATTATGGCCGCGGTTTTGGCAGATGGCATCACTATGATTAAATTGGCCGCGACTGAACCGCATGTGCAGGATTTAATCAGTTTTTTAAATAAAATGGGGGCGAAAATCACAGAAACAGGCACGCACACTTTAAAAATTAATGGGGTTAAAAAATTAAATGGCGCGCGATATGAATTGATTCCCGACCAGATTGAAATCGGCACTTTTGCCGTCGCGGCCGCGGCAACGCATGGAGAAATTTCCATTCATCCGATTGTGGCGGAGCATTTGGATAAAATTTTATCTGTTTTAAGTTCTATTGGCGTAAATTGGGAAATCAAAGACGACGCGCTTTTAATTCATCATAGTCATCCGCTTAGAGCGTTTAAATTGCAAACTATGCCTTACCCAGGATTTCCAACTGATTTGCAAGCGCCGTTTGGGGTGTTGGCCACGCAATGTCAAGGAACCTCTTTAATTCACGACCCGCTTTTTGAAGGCCGTTTGGGGCATATTAATGAATTGATTAAAATGGGCGCGAATGCCGTGATTTGCGACCCGCACAGGGTTTTAATTACCGGCCCAACACCGCTTTATGGCCAAGAAATCAAAAGTTTTGATTTGCGCGCCGGCGCCACCATGATTATTGCCGGACTGATTGCCGATGGCGAAACAATTTTAAACGAAGCGGAAATTGTTTATCGCGGCTACGAACGGATTGATGAAAAATTGCGCGCGTTAGATGCTGAAATAAATTTTGTAAAATAATTTTAAGATCCTTCGGGCTTTTGCCCTCAGGATGACAATTTATGTCTCAATACAAACTCGTTGAGTCAAAAAAAGAAGAATACGCCTGTTCCAATGGGCATCGCAAATTGGTTTTGCCCGGCGTGCTTTTGGTTTTAGTCGTCACGGCTTTCGCCGTTGGCTTGCTTTTCGGGCAGAATTTATTGTATAGCGATGCCGCGAAAGTCAAAGGCAAGCAAGTAACCGTTTTTCGTTTAACTAACAAAGATTCCGGCGCGACAGTAAAATCAATTGATTTTAATTTGTTTTGGGATGTTTGGCAGAAAGTGCAGGAAAAATATATTGGCAAACCGATTAGCGACGACAAACTTTTTTATGGCTCAATTGAGGGCATGCTCGCGTCCTTGGGCGATCCTTATTCAGTGTTTTTAAAACCGGACAATGCCAAGCGATTCAGCCAGGATTTGGCCGGTTCATTTTCCGGAATTGGCGCGGAACTTGGAATGAAAAAAGAAGCGATTGTGATTATTGCCCCGTTGCCGGAGTCGCCTGCTGAAAAATCCGGCATTAAAGCCGGAGATATTATTGTAAGCGTGGATGGGGCGGACACTGTTGGTTGGAGTTTGGACGAGGCGGTGAATAAAATTCGTGGTGTGAAAGGCACGGTTGTAAAATTGAAAATTTGGCGAGAAGGAGCAGACAAGCCGCAAGAAATTTCCATTGTGCGCGATACCATTGTGATAAAAAGTTTGACTTGGAAAACAATCAATAACGAAGGAAAAGACGACGCTAAAGGAGACATCGCCTA
>JACROI010000030.1 GCA_016214465.1 Candidatus Magasanikiibacteriota bacterium | reverse complement strand
TGTAAATCAGGGTCTTCTTTTTGTCCGGCAATGAAGGCGCGCAAGGCAGTCGGCTTTTTCACTTTCTCCAGCTATTTTACCACATTTTCCGCTTTGGCGCTAAACAGAATAAAATCCCAGGCCTCGTTCGGACGGGTAGTTTTTTTGGAAACCGTCTCCACCCAATAAGACGCGAAATTAGCCGGCGACTGCGCATTCACCTGCGGCACAGAGACGATATTGAAATTCATTTTCGGCGCGCGAGCCCGAATAAACGGCAGATGATAGGCATAGCCAAAGAAAAAAGCAGTTTGTCCGCGCACAAACGCGTCCAATGATTCAGGCATATCAGTGTTCCAGCTGTAGACCTCTTTGGTGGAATTGGCAAAATCAGTGTAAAACTGCAAGGCCTGCGCCGCCGGCGTGGTGGGCAATTTCACTTCTTGCGGCATTAAATTAAACGACGGATAATTATTTTCCCCAACCATCACCGTACCGTTCTGCATCATTAATAGAGCCAGAATATCAGCCGCTCGCAAAACATTTTTTGAAGTTCCCAAAGCGGCTCCTGATTGTAAAATTTTATTTTCCGGGGAAATTTTGCTCAACATTTTCACGGCTTTTTGAAAATCCTCCCAACTTTTCGGCGGCTCGGCGATTCCGGCCGCGTCCAACATTGTTTTGTTGTAATACAAAGCCATTGTGTCCACTGCCAAAGGGATTCCCCAAATTGTTTTCACTGACTGGCCTTGCGCGTTTATTTCCGGCCGAATCACATCAGCGGCCACCGCGCCGACATAGGCATCTTGAATTTGCTTGGCAGTCGGAGTCGGTACATTGGCAATATCCACCACTAATTTTTTCTGATATGTTCCCTCGGTGCGCTGGGAAACAACCCGGACTGACGCTGGCAAAGGCAAAATTTTGCTCTGATAAGCCGTGATCCAACTATTTTGAATGGAAAATATATCCGGCCCGCGGTCCTCGGCCAAGGCGTTAATCAGTTCGGTTTCAAATTCTTCCGGTCGAAGTTTTTTGTAATTTATCGTTACATTTGGATGCATGGCATTGTATGCAGTGATAATATCCGCGAAAGAATCACTGTCATCATACACGCGCCAATAATCCAGAGTAATTGGCTTGATTGCCTCTTGCTGTTCAGCGGAAAGGCCTTTGCAACCCAAGCCAGCAGTGATTAAAAAAATGAAGATTAAAAAGAAAATTATTTTTCGCATATACTTTTTAAATAAGCTTTTAATCCTTCTTTCAAGTCCGGCCTTTGCAACGCAAAATCTATATTGGCCTTTAAATACTCTAATTTATTGCCAGTGTCATAATAGCGGCCATTTTTAATTTCGCAAGCGTAGACCGGAAAGCCGCTTTGAATCAATTTATCAATGGCTTCGGGCAGCCACAATTCTCCACCCTTGCCAGGTTTTAAATTTTGTAAAATTGGAAAAATTTCGCCGGGTAAAATATACGCCCCGTGCGTGGCCAAATCCGACGGCGCTTTGCCAAGAGCCGGTTTTTCCACAATTTTGATAATGCGATGGATATTGCCGCTTACCGGCTCAACATCAGCAATGCCATAACGGCTCACATCTTCTTTTCCCACGCGCACGGCTGAAATCACCGCTCCGCCCAATTCCTCATACACTTTCATCATTTGCGACAAGCGCGGAGGATTGGAATAAATAAACTCATCACCCCAAAGCACTGCGACATCTTCGTCATCATCTATTAAATGCCTGCAACAATACACCGGCGTGGCATTGCCATACGGGCCTTTTTGGCGGACATAAATAAAATTAGCCATTTCCGCGATACGGCGCACTTCTTCCAATTCTTTGGACTTGCCGGCCTCTTCCAACCGCTTTTCCAACTCGTAGGGATAATCAAAATAATCCTCAATGGATCGTTTGTGCCAACCGGTAACAATAATAATGTCTTTGATGCCCGAAGCCACGGCCTCTTCCACCACATATTGAATAATGGGCTTATCCACAATCGGGAGCATTTCTTTTGGCATGGATTTGGTGGCTGGCAAAAATCGCGTGCCAAATCCGGCTGCCGGAATAATCGCTTTGGTGATTTTGCGTTTATGTTTCATATGCATCAATTATATCACACTTTCCTCACTTTACCTCTTCCCAGCTAATCAATTTGTAACCATTACCAACCGGAAACGACGGCGGTGGACCAAAAGTGAGATTGGCGTCGTAGGTGGTGTTGGTGTTTTTGTAACCGGACACGATGGAGCCGCCCTGTGTTACCCAACTCCAAGTCCAGACGCCATTGGAAACCACACTGCCGTAAATCGTCAAAGAATCTAAGATATTGCCAGAATAATAAAATCTTTGCGCGCTGCCGTTTTGCGCGATCATAGCCGCGTCAATTTCCAAGACATCGGGCGATTTGCGCGGAATCAAAACATGATTTTGAGCCATCAACCCCAAAACATCCGAGCCGTCTTTGTTGGTATAAATAATATTATTGGGAATGGCAATGGAAGTATAAGTGGCTGGCGAAACAGGAAACTTACCCGAGCCGACCGTGGCCTTGCCGCGCACTGTGCCGTCCACCCAAGTCAAATCCTCCACAAAAATCAAACCATTGACCGGAATAGTATAATTTTTGTAAAATGTTTCTGTTTTAATGTCATATGATTCATAGTGCTTCACGCCATTAACATCTTTGCCATAACCGGGTGAAGGAATTGAATATAAGGTTTTTACTTTGTAAGTATCAAATGAACCATCATTTTTAAATTTCAAATGCCAGCCCTTATAGCCGGACGAAGAAAGATATACGCCAGCGCTTTGCGCTCCGGCTTTGACCTCGGCCAAATCCACCGTAATACCATTAAAATCAAAAGCCGGAACCGGAAATTGCCAAAAACTTTGCGGCTCGCCGTCGCCCCAAATGCCTGGCTTGGTTTGATTGGAACAGCCATGGTAGGCCTTGCAAGTATAGGTTTCTTTGGCGCTGGTGATGATTGAATCAGCTGTGCCGTCAAAACGGATACCGCCATTGGCGTGCAGTTTGCCATGAATGGCCTCGGTATCGCCAATCCAGACATCGGAATTGGTTAAAAACGCGTAGTCAGTGAGCGAAGGAAAACCAATGCGCGCTTTGAGTTTGCGCTTGGTATCTTGATAAGCAATAGTGTAGCCGGTGGATTCCACAGTAACAATGCTGGAGCCAGCCGGCGGCGGAGTGATACTTAAAGAATATTCCCCGATTTTATTGCCGTCTTTATCATAATAATTATGAACATACGGACCGGCTTGGCCGGTGCCGTCTTGGTAATCGGTTTCATCATGCGCCAAGTGCCATTTGTAATATTCAATGCCGGCCTCGGCAATTTGAAAAGCCATTTCGCTCCCGTGCTTTTGCCGCGCCGCGCGATTTTCCATAAAACCAAAACCGGAAATACTTGTCACGACCATACTCAAAGCCAAGGCGGAAAAAACTAAAGTCATTACTAAAATGTTTCCTCTTTGTTTCAACATATTACTCTTTTAAATTTCTGATTTTCACCTGGCTCGTGACAATCAGCGGCTCCGGAGAAACATAAGCATCTTGTTCAATCGTCAAAGTGATTTTGGCTAGACGAATATCCGTAACATTAACAGGAAATGTCAAAGCCGCTGTTGTGCCATCATAATTTTCATCGTAAAAAGAAAAAATCTGATTGGAAATAACATTTTGAGCCACAATCGTAATCACTTCATTGACCGGATTATAGGTTAAAGGCGTGCCTGTCGGTTTAATCACTCCTTTTTTAAAATTTTTGCCGTCTAAAAAATATCGCACTTTTTCGCGATAAGTGTCAGCGTCAATGTCACTGTAAAAAGCAAAAACGCTGGCCGTGGCTGTATCAATTAAATAAGAACCGATTGAAGATGTATCAGCCCGTCGCGCTTCTTTAACAAAATTTTCCACGGCTGTACGCGCTTCTTTCTGACCCTGCAATTGCGAAAAAGTAATATACTGCGCGCGAAAAGTCCCCAGCATTAAATAGCCCAAGCCAACGAGCAGAAGCATAAAAATTCCCAAAACAACCACAATCTCTATCAGAGTGAATCCATTTTTAAAATTCTTTTCCATATCTTACCACTAATTATATCATTAAAATTAAAAATGCGCGCCCGTTACCCTATTTAACATATAAAAACGGATTCACACGCACTCCATCCACTATCACTTCAAAATGCACATGCGGACCGGTTGAACGGCCAGTGGAGCCGATTAGAGCAATCACATCACCCTTAGATACTTCTTGCCCGACAGAAACATACAATTTACTGCTATGTGCGTAACGCGTTTTTAAACCATTGCTGTGCCTCAACACCACCTGATAACCATAACCGCCGCGATTCCAGCCGGAAGTCTCCACAACTCCGTCCAATGCCGCATAAATCGGATTGCCAGTTGGCAAAGCAATATCAATACCGGTATGGCGCCAGGAAAAATACTGGGTAATGCGGCGGCCGACTGTTGGCCAAAGCATACCCAAGCTGGAAACTTTCAGAGCCGGCGGGCGATTGCCGGCAATTTGAGTTGCCGGCGCTAATGGCGTTACGATTCTCTTGCCTTCCGGCACAATCAGCACCTCGCCGATTGGCAACTCTTCCTCAATTAAATGATTAAAATCAATAATTTTTTGCGCTTCGGCCTTGTATAATGCGGCGATTTTCTTAATGCTGTCGCCTTTCTTAATTTTATGAGACACGCCATTAATCGGTAAAATGTTCAAAGAATCACCGGGTCGCAAAACCGATTTCAATGTCAATTTATTTTCAATCAAAATCGTCTCTACGCTAATTTGAAATTTTTGCGCTACAGTGCCGATAGTATCGCTCGGCTGAACAACATATTTAATAATTTTAAAACGACCGGAACCCAATTCAGCACCCGGAATAATGGTTGGCGCGAGCAATGCCGTATCATTAGAAATTAAACCGATAGTTTCAATAGGACCGAGATCTGGTGATTCGGAACCAGGCGCGATTGCCGGCAATGACCCTTGATCCCAAGCCGGGGCCCCTGCAGATGGTATATTCAAAGATATCACTTCTTCAAAAATTTCCGCGTCCGCATCTAAGCTCGGACCAAGAAAAGTAAAAAGTAAGCTATATCGACCGCCTAAATATTTATTATCTGCCAAAACCTTGGTTTCTCCAGAGGCCAGAATTAGAGCTACAAATAATAACAAAACAAACAAAATCTGCCGCCTACCAAGAACCGACTCAATAATTTTTTTCAACCAATGCTTGAACGATAAAATAATTTTGTAAACTGGAAAGATAAAAAATCTCGCCAACACGCGGCCAAAGCCCTCCAAATATCGCCCGGGAGCAAAAAATAAAAAAGTCAACACCCGTTTGACGCGCATTAACCCTTGGAATAAAGCTAAAGTGAATTTTAAGCTAAATTTAGACATTGCAACTGATTGACATTTTAACAGATTTTTGCTAAAATTTAAATGTCCGACTATTAAATGTAATCCGGTCATAACGACACAGCACAACAACCAAGGAGGAAACATGAAGACGAAAGCTCTTTCTGGATTGGACATGGCGCGGACTTTGCGATGGTACGAGGATAAACAACAACGATTGCTGGAGATGATTCCTTTTGCTATTTCATCAAGGGAAAAAATACCCTGTTCTTTGCGCCACGCCAAATTCCTGCAACTGACCAGAAGGGACTTGACCGCGCTTTGGTTGCTTTTTCCAGAAGAAGCTAGAAGACGCTCAATTCTGCGGCGCATTGATGGCAAACCGGCCACATGGTTTCATCGCGACTCGCTGGCATCTGAAATCGGGCCATTCACCACAGTGAAACCAGCGGAAGCATTGTCGCTCACCGCGCTTGTGCCATCCTATACGAAGTACAGGCGATTTAAAAAAAGCGGACGGCTTTTCTGCGACATTCACCTTTTCAACATCCATTCACTCACCTGTCCGCCGGCAGTCCAGCATATCGTGCATGCCGAAGGATTTGTGCACGAAGTTGCTCATTCTATTATCGCGCCGGCGTTCTACAACAACGGCTATCTGTTGAAACTTCCGTCCGGTGAAATTGTGAACGGTTTTGACTGGCTTGGGATGGTTTTTGGCAACATAGCGGAAAAACATTCGCCGATCTCCCACTATGCCGGTGTCTATCGCAATGCCGAACACTCGTTCAAGAAAAACGCGGGCAATCTGTTGACATCCATCAGCGAAGAAATGGCTGAATGCATTGCCGCCCTACTTCTCGGCTTTGTCTTCTGTCATGATAAATGGCGACAATTTGATCCTTTTTACGATCGACCGAAAATCAAGCAACTCGTGCATGACTTCCTGCACGCCGAACACATTCTCGCCTCTGCTCCAATCGCAGAATCCGTCTAACAAACAACTTACCGGCTCCCAATACTCATTGGGACGCCGGTCTTTTTTTACCACAATAATCCTTGCCAAATCCAGCCCATTTTGGTACAATTTCTCCAGTTAATTATTTAATTTAAAATACACAATATATGCCAATTCCTCTACTTCTCTCCCTTATTGCCGCGGTCGTTGCCATAATTTATGGCATTATGATGGTTGTTTCCATCAACAAAAAACCGGCTGGCGATGAAAGGATGAACGCCATTGCCCGCGCCATTCAAGACGGCGCGCGCGCCTATTTAAACCGCCAGTCCAAAACAGTGGCGGTGATAGGACTTGTGGTTTTTGCCATACTTTGGTGGTTTTTAAGCTTTAAAATGGCAGCCGGATTTGCCGTTGGCGCGATTTTGAGCGGTTTGGCCGGCTATATTGGCATGAACATTTCAGTCAAAGCCAATGTGCGCACAGCAGAGGCTGCTAAAAGCGGATTGAAACAGGCCTTGGCTTTGGCAGTGCAAGGCGGCTCGGTAACCGGTATTTTAGTGGTTGGCTTGGGACTGTTGGGAGTGGCCGGATTTTACGCTATTACCAAGGATTTAAATGCTTTGATTGGTTTGGGATTTGGAGGTAGTTTAATTTCCGTGTTTGCCCGTTTGGGGTTTGGGATTTGGAGGTAGTTTAATTTCCGTGTTTGCCCGTTTGGGCGGCGGAATTTTCACCAAAGCGGCTGATGTTGGCGCGGATTTGGTTGGCAAAGTTGAAAAAGGAATTCCGGAAGACGACCCTCGCAATCCGGCGGTGATAGCTGATAATGTTGGCGACAATGTTGGCGACTGCGCCGGCATGGCAGCTGATTTATTTGAAACATACGCCGTGACAGCCGTGGCCGCCATGCTGTTGGGCAATTTACTTTTCCCCAACATTGCTAATTTAATTTATTATCCTCTGATTATCGGCGCGGCCTCTATCATCACTGCCATCATCGGCATTTTTTTTATCCGATTGGGCAAAGGAAATAACATTATGAATGCCTTGTACAAAGGCATGGCTGTGGCAATTGTTCTTTCAGCCATTGGATTTTATCCTTTGACAAAATGGGTTTTAAAAGGCACGACTGTGCCTGAAAATTTTAATCTTTACGCAGCCGCTTTGATTGGTTTGGCCCTCACAGCTTTGATGGTCTGGATTACCGATTACTATACTTCTACTAAAAACAAACCGGTGCGCGCCATTGCCAAGGCCTCGGAAGGTGGACATGGCACCAATGTGATTGCCGGGCTCGCGGTATCCATGCGTTCAACCGCTTGGCCGATTATTTTCATTGTTGCCGCAATTTTATTGGCATTTCACTATGCCGGATTATACGGCATTGCGGTCGCGGCCATGAGTATGTTGTCTTTAACCGGAATTATTGTAACGATTGACGCTTACGGGCCAATTACTGATAATGCCGGCGGTATTGCCGAAATGGCAAAATTGCCAGCCAGCATACGCGAAGTTACTGATCCATTGGACGCGGTGGGCAATACCACCAAGGCCGTAACCAAGGGCTATGCGATTGCCTCGGCCGGCTTGGCCGCAATGGTGATTTTTGCCGCTTTTACGCAGGAGCTTGCCAATCGAGGAATGCAACTGGTTTTCACTTTAGAAAATCCGCGCGTATTAGTTGGTTTATTTATCGGCGGATTACTGCCATATTTATTCGGCGCCTTGGCTATGGAAGCGGTTGGAAAAGTCGCCAATCGCGTAGTTGAAGAAGTGCGCAGACAATTCAGAGAAATTGCCGGTTTGATGGATGGTTCTGGAAAGCCGGAATACGGCAAAGCAGTGGACATTGTGACTCGCGGCGCTTTGCGCGCCATGATTGCTCCGGCGCTTTTGCCTGTGCTTGCCCCGATTCTCGTTGGTTGGCTGCTTGGCCCTCTGGCTTTGGGCGGAATGCTCGTTGGTTCAATCGTCACCGGAATTTTTGTGGCGATTTCCATGACATCAGGCGGAGCTGCTTGGGACAATGCCAAAAAATACATTGAAGCGGGCAATTACGGCGGCAAGGGCTCATTTGCTCATCAAGCGGCTGTTACCGGCGACACTGTGGGCGACCCATACAAAGACACTGCCGGACCGGCCATTAATCCAATGATTAAAATTCTAAATATAGTGGCGTTGTTGATTGTGGGATTGTTGGTGAAATAATATGTCATCCTGAACGAAGTGAAGGATCTAAAAATCTCCCCCGATTTTATCGGCGGGAGATTTTTAAAATACGCTCGACATATCATTCATTTTTTCAGTACTTCACTGTTCAATCTTTTTGCTTCTTTCAAAAAAAACTTTTGCCAAATTTGATGGTCTATTTTTTTTATCATTCGCGGATAATCTTTCACTATTGTCGCTTGTAAAAATTGAGCCCCCAACTGCATGGCGTCAACATGCCAATCAAATTTTATCTTGGCTTTTTTAATCAAATCGGCGATTGTCCAATTTTCTTTTTTTAATATAAAAAACAAATCAATAAAATCGCGCGAGCGCGATTTTTGATAAATGGTAAATAATTTATTGACCGCGATATCCAATAAACTGTCCACCGCTAAATCGCCAATTTTTTTCTTACTTTCAATTCGAGGAAAAGGAAAATAAGTAAATTCAGTCTTAATTATTTCTTTGCCAATGTGCAAAAAAAATAGATTACGGTTGAAGGATTGCTGAAAATCAATTTTTTTAATGCCAGCTTTTTTTTGCGCCTTTTTCCAAAATACAAAAATTATCTGCGGGTCAAATTCTTTCTCCGCAAAAAAATCCAAGTCCTCGGACAAGCGATGATGTAGGTAAAATTCGGCCAAAGCCGTGCCGCCTGTCAAATAGAAAAAATTGCAGAGTTTTTTTTCTCTGCTAATTATTGACAATAATTTCTGTTGATTTAAACTTAAAATTTTTTCCGCGGCCATAAAAGAAAAGAAAGAAATTTTTTCTTTTTCGGGTCAAGATGCAATTTATGCCAATTGACTCGCAGATCGTTTTCTTTTATTTTTTCTCTGCCTAAGCCAAAATTCACCAGCTGTTCCAAACGCCAGATGGCATACTGTTTTTTGTCTTTTTTCAGCTCTTTTATGTCTACCGACCAATTATTCATACACACAAATTGTATCACATTTCACATTAAAAATCAACCTTATTCCCCCTTAGCTCGATACTGCAACGCCTCGGCCACATGAGCTGTGGTGATTGCGTCAACGCCGGCCAAGTCGGCAATTGTTCGAGCGACTTTGAGAATCCGATGATAGGCCCGCGCGGACAAATGCATTTGCGTTACCGCCGAGCGCAATAACTCCATTGTCGCGTCATCCACTTGGCAGAATTTTTTAATCTCTTTACTCCCCATTTCCGCGTTGGTCTGAATAGACAAACCTTTAAATCGTCCCCGTTGTTTGGCGCGAGCTATTTCCACTCTCTCGCGAATTTTGGCTGACGATTCGGCTTCTGACTCCTCGGTCAATTTTTGAAATTTTAATCGCGGCACCTCCACATGCAAATCAATCCTGTCCAACAACGGCCCGGAAACCTTTTTTTTGTATTGGCTCACCTGCATTGGCGAACACATGCACGGCTTGTCCGGGTCAGAGGAATATCCGCATGGACAAGGATTTTGACTGGCGACTAAAATAAAACGCGATGGAAACGCCAGCGTGCTTTGCGCGCGAGCAATGGTGATAATACCGTCTTCCAACGGCTGGCGCAAATTTTCCAACACCGCGCGAGAAAACTCCGGAAATTCATCCAGAAAAAGCACGCCGCGATGCGCCAAAGAAATTTCGCCCGGCCGCGGAATTCTTCCGCCACCCACTAGCGACGCGCCCGAAGCCGTATGGTGCGGAGTGCGAAACGGCCGCGTGGTCACAAGCGGCCGATCAGCCGTAAGTAGTCCGGCCACTGAATAAAGTTTGGACACTTCCAATGATTCCTCCATGGTCAAACGCGGCAAAATAGTTGGCAAAGTGCGGGCCAAAAGCGTTTTACCAGACCCGGGCGGACCGGACATGAGCACATTATGCCCGCCGCTGGCCGCGATTTCCAAAGCGCGCTTGGTATATTCCTGCCCACGCACATGTTTCATGTCAAATTCACTTTCCAATTCCTTTTCCAATAAACCGGCAAAAGAAACATTGGCAAAAGGAGTGATTTTTTCCTGACCTGATAAATTGCGCATCAACTGACCCAAATCCCGCGCGGGAATTATCTCCAATCCTTCCACCAATCCGGCTTCAGGCGCGTTGGCTTCGGGAATATATATTGTTTTAATGTTTTGTTCGCGAGCGAAAATCGCTATTGGCAAAATTCCATTGGTGCGGCGCAATGTTCCGTCCAAACCCAGCTCGCCGACAAATAAACTGTCTTGATGATTAAAATCAATTTCCAACGAAGCCAAAAGGACTCCCATGGCCATGGGCAAATCATAAGCCGGGCCTTCTTTATGAATATCAGCCGGAGCGAGATTCACGACAATGCGGCGCGTGGCTGGAAAATCAAATCCGCAATTGCGAATGGCTGATTTCATCCGCTCTTTGGCCTCTTGCACAGAGGCGTCAGGCAAACCCACAATTGTAAATGACGGAAACCCTACTCCCAAATCAACTTCCACCTCTACTTTTTCACAACGCAATCCGAGCACGGCCGCTGATTGAACTTTTGCCAGCATAAAATAATTATTCCTATACCAATCATCACATCAGCCAAATTAAAATATGACATTGGCCAAAGATGAAAATAGTCAATAACAAATTGATAAACAATTCTGTCAAAAAGATTGCTTATCGCGCCAAAAATAACCAACAGCAGGCCGTTGAAAAACAACCAACTCCGCGATTTAAACGCACGCACTGCAAAAATAATTAAGAAAAAAATAATAATTGCCGAGGCGATAGTAATAAGAATACCATTGATAGGCAAACTAAACGCGCCAACGCGATTGGCAAAAAAAGTGAATTTAAAAAATTTGTGGATAATAAAAAAATCTCCCCCAAATGGCGCGGAGATTTTTTGTAAAGCAATAATTTTGAAATACCTGTCCAGCAGAAAAAGAACAGCAACAGAAAAAAAGAAAATTTTATTTTTCATTGTTGTCATTCCCGCGAAAGCGGGAATCCAGAAATCTTTAAATTTCTTGCGTCAATTGTTTTTTGCAACTAATGCAAGCCGAAGAAGCCGGACGAGCAAGCAGCCGTTTTTCATCAATCGGTTTATGGCAGTACTTGCAAATACCGTATTTTCCATCTTCAATTTTTTTCAACGCGTCTGTAACATCGCGCAGTTCTTTTTCCAAAGTATGCTCTGTGCCCAGCTCATCGCTGTAAGTAGCCACCTCCGATGCGTTTTCATCGTATTTATCGCCAAATTGCGGAAATTTGGCGTTAAAATCATCAGTATTATGAGTACTGCGATCGGCAAACTGCCCCAATTCTTGCGTGAGCCGTTTTTCTTCCTCCAAAAGCTGCGTCTTGATTTGTTTTAATTTTTCTGCATCCATAATATTATGTTTAAACTGTATTGGAGTATTATATCAGAGGGTCAAAAATGAGTAAAGGCCTTGCATAGACCACCTTGAACCCGCGCCCAAAAAGAGATATGATTAAACCAATATGCCTCAACTTATCGCCGACCTGCACATCCACTCAAAATACTCGCGCGCTTGTTCGCCCGAGTTATCGTTGGCGAACATTGACAAATGGTGCCGCATCAAAGGCATTGATCTGATCAGTACCGGCGATTTCACGCATCCAATTTGGTTTAAAAATATAACCGAAGAATTGGTTGAGGAGGGTAATGGATTTTTGCGCCTGCGAAAAGGAGACGACCGAGTCAAATTCATTTTAGGCACCGAGGTTTCGTGCATTTATTCGCAAGGTGGCCAAACGCGCCGAGTGCATCTTTGTCTTTTTTTTCCAGATTTAACCTCGGTGGAAAAATTCAATAAAAAACTAACTGGCGCGGGCAAAAATTTACGCTCGGATGGACGGCCGATTCTAGGGATGTCGGCCAAAGAGGTATTGAAAATAATGAAAGAAATCACGCCGCGCGCGGTGATGATACCCGCTCACGCCTGGACTCCTTGGTTCGCTGTTTTCGGCTCCAAATCCGGCTTTGATTCTTTGGAAGAATGTTTTGAGGAATTGACCCATGAGATTTTCGCGATTGAAACCGGCTTAAGCAGCGACCCGGCTATGAATTGGCGGCTGTCGGCATTGGATGAAATCGCTCTGGTTTCCAATTCAGATGCGCACAGTTTGCCAAATCTCGGTCGCGAAGCAAATATCTTCGCTTTGAATATTCAAAAAACAAATTACGATGAATTGATGAAAACAATCAAAGAAAAAAAACCTACCAAATTTTTAAAAACAATTGAATTTTATCCTGAAGAAGGAATGTATCATTTTGACGGCCACCGCGCCTGCAATACGCGCCTGACTCCCAAAGAAACCCAAAAAAACAAAGGCATTTGCCCTGTTTGTAAAAAAGAATTGACTGTCGGGGTTTTAAATCGCGTGGAAAAACTGGCTGACCGCGAAGATGGCTTTGTTCCGCCGCACGCAGTGCCGTTTGTGAGCTTGGTGGAGCTTGATAAAATTATTGGTGAGGCCTTGAATATTAAATCACGAAAAAGTACGGCGGTTCAGCGCGAATATCAAAATCTGATCAAAAAAGGCGGCAATGAATTTAATATTTTACTGAATCTATCTTACGCCGAGCTAGCTAAAATCACTTTGCCCGAGATTGTTGAGGGTATTCGCCGCGTGCGCGAAAAAAAATTAACAATTGAACCTGGTTTTGATGGCCAATACGGCCGCGTGTCAATTTTCAACCCCAAAGAAAAAGCCGAGAGGCAAAAAAGTTTGTTTTAACATTTTTTAAGTCAAGGCCTAACCATCAACAACCCACCGAATATCTCTCATAATACTATCAATGGAATCGGCGCTGACAAATCGGATTTTGAATCTCTGTTGTTCAGGGTATCTTTCATTTAAAACCTTAACCAATGCCTGGGCCTGTTTTCCAGATGCCGGACCATCCACTGGACCGTTCAGGATGTCGTCCGGCTCATCTTCCGCAGCTGTCCCCGGTTTACGGAGAAAATACGATTCAATTATTTTTTTCCACATTTCGTCATAAACAATCAGATACTCCGGCTGACGCGCAGGGTGAAGAAAACGCAATAATTTATTATCTACGATGTGTTTCCATAACGCTTGTCCGTCTTCTGTCGGCAAATGTTTAAATAAATTTTTATACTCTTTCCGCGCCGCTCTGATACCATTGCTTTGTTCAATATCCAAAAGAGTCGCGACATAATGTTTGACGCGAGCCGACAAATTATTTTCAGCCATACCTATGGATTGGTAAAATTAATAATTGTCCCGAATTTATCTTTCTGAACATAATAATATTTCATTTCTCTGGTGGTCGGCATTTTATCAAAAAGATTTTCCGGCAGAACAAAATACATCTTACCGCCAAAAGTTATTGTTGGCGCGGTAACCAGCTCTCGTCCACTCTGTTGATATTCTGAATAAGTCGCCGGACGATTCTTTTTTACCGCTCCTATAAATGACTGGACTGTCAATCGCGCGACGCTTTTTGAAAAAATTTATCAACGCCGGCGCCGCCAATAACACAACGATAACAATTGACATGGAATAATTTCTGTCGCCTGCCAATAAGTACCACCCGCTGATAGACATTAAAAGAATACTGCCAGCCAACAAACCGAGCCACAAAAGAATGCTTTTAAATTTATTCTTTCTCAATGCTCCAGTTTGACCGGCTGAAAGCTGTCCTTGATCATTTAACAGAATCGCCTCCTTATATTCACCATCTGGCCAATTTTTAAGTTGATTTTCTTCGTATTTCTTCATTTCCTCGGCTGACAGTTCCTGAATCTCAACCACAAAATTTTTCCAATCGCACAAAAAAAGCCAAGACCGTCTAGTAATAGCGATAAAACGCATCGGCGCGGAGCCGACCATATTCGGCGATGCCGCCATCAGATTATATTTTACCCCATTAATTGTGCCAATGAAACTTATCTGTTGCGTCGCGCTATAGATCGCGCCGGTTGCCGGCGCCCGAAAAGAATGCCGATAATATCCTTCCTTGAGTTTTGGCACTCCTTCAACAATGTTAATTTGAAATTCCGGCAATTCTTTTATTTCCAACTTCAACTTTGCAAAACAAAATAAAAAATACAACCCCGCGAACACGGCGCAAATTACGAAGATGACGCCTGCAATCCCGCCTCTCTCTGACAACAAAAACAAAACACCGCCTTCTTGCGCCACTTTTATGGACGCATAGATAGACAGAATGGCAAAAGGCGTAAAAAACCAGCACAATATCTTCGCGCTTTTCAATCTTTTTTTATTTTGTGAAGTGATAAATTTACGACTGTCTTCTGACAGTTTGTGTGTCATATACATAATTTTGCATTTGCTGTATTCTTGAATTAGTCCGAACCTATTTCCCAAACAAATAGCGAACTCTTGTTTTCCCACACAAAAAATCACGAAGTCCAATTTGGTGCGCTTGAAAGGATTGAATTGGAACAAGATATGGGAAGAGCTCCGATTTTGGCAGGGAGTTCTTCAGCCCGTGTATGCTCCAGTAGTTGCATTATAACAGAAAATAACGCTTATTTCTATGACAGAACAGGACGGAACAATACAGACCAGTAATACCAAGCG
>JACROI010000031.1 GCA_016214465.1 Candidatus Magasanikiibacteriota bacterium | reverse complement strand
TCAAAGACATGCTTTTGGTCAAAGAATAGTGCTGCAGATAACGCAAGACCTTGATGGCTTCGTTGCTGATTGGCTGGTTTTGTTCCTTGGTTTTGATGGCGCAAGCGGAACAGATCAATCCACCGTGTTGAAAATCAAAACAATTTTTCCCAGGACTGATTACATCGTGACAATGAAGGCAATTTTGTAATTCCGGCGACAGACCGGCCAATCGCAAAAGTTCAAAAGTGAAAAAATACCAAAGATTGGGGAAAAAATTTGATTGAAAATTCAAAAATAAAAATTGTTTAAAAAAATCGTAAATCCTAGTTTCTTTCTGCCATTGAGGTGACACCTTTTCCACCAATACGGCTGCTTTTTGCGCTTGCCACACTGCCTCTGGCGTCTGACTGCTTTGAACACCAAAAGTGTTCATTGTCACAGCTTGACCCAATTTATGAATTTCTCTACCTACAGCCACCATTAATTTCACTTCGCGCAACGGTTCCAAATGTCCTGCCAACTTGCTTTTGATTTTTTTCGCGCCGATAGCCAAGGCGGTCATCTTACCAAAATCACGACTTAAAAAAGTAACCAGTAAATCCGATTCTTTGAACGCGTGGCGATTAAGAATAATAGCGGTAGTGTTAAAAGTCATACTAAGTAACTTTCCAGTATAATCATAGCCGCGCCAATATCGCGACTATTTTTAGCGCCCGGCGCCATGGCATCGGCCAAACGACTGGATAATCTCTCATCTTTCATTTCAACTGGTATATCAAGATTTTTAGCTAAAAATGCGCTAAATTCGCGTGCCTCTATTGTCTTTTTACTCTCGGCTCCGGATAAAGACAGAGGCAAACCAACAATAATTTTGGAAATTTTTTCTTCAATAATTATTTTTTTTAATTCTTGCAAAACAAAATTTTCGCCCTTATTAATTAAAACTTTGTAAGGCAAAGCCATTTTGGAATTTTCATCAGCCACAGCCAAGCCGATATTTTTTTCGCCGTAATCCAAACCTAAAAGCATATCAAGTAACTATTTCACACCCACTCTTAGTCACTACTATTGTATGTTCAAAATGCGCCGCCCACGAACCATCAGCTGTTTTAATGCTAAACCCGTTATTCCCTTCCACAATTTTCCAAGCACCCAAAGTAATCATTGGCTCAATGGCTAAAACCATTCCTTTTTTAATTTCAATTTTTGACAATGCGGGGTCAAAATAATTTGGAATACGCGGGGACTCGTGCACAGCATAGCCCACGCCATGACCGACTAAATCGCGCACTATGCCATAACCATATGGCTTTACATAATTTTCAATCATTCGTCCAATGTCGCTTATTTTATTTCCCGGCTTCACGGCCTTGATGCCTATTTGCAATGCCTTTTGCGTCACCTCAATTAATTTTTTGTTTTCCGCGTTAATCTTTCCAACTGCCACAGTCACGGCCGTGTCAGTGTAAAATCCATTTTTGGCCGGATACTCCATGCCAATATCAATCCCTATAATGTCGCCATTTGATAAAACACGCGGTGGCAAAGGCGCGGCATGCACAATTTCATCATTTACAGATGTGCACAAAATGCAAGGGAACGGCATTTCATTTTTGGAATGATAACCCTTGAAAGACGACCGACCGCCAACTTTTTTAATCAATTCATCGGCTTTGAATTCCAAATCCCCTGTGGTAATTCCCGGTTTGACCATTTTGGCCAATTGCTGTAAAATACTACCCAAAAGCCGCCCGCCTTTGATAATAACGGCTATCTCTTCCGGATTCTTTATTGTTACATTTTCCAGTACCATATATATCAATTCTAACTTAAAAAATGCTTTTATGCAAGCACTTGAGCCGCTAATCCACCAGTCTCCAACTACTAAAAAATTGATCGCCATTATCATTTCGGCTTTTCTTTCAATTTTTTTCTTATCCCGACTTTACGTCTATTTGGTGCTTGGCCATCTAGCGCCTAATTTGTTTATCACTATCAGAGGCGTGCATATACACCATTTTGCCTATGGTTTTTTTATTCTCGCTGGTGTAGGCCTTTATTTGCTTATCAAGCACCCGGTGCCGGATTCAAAAACTTTTCGCTGGGTCGCTTGGTTTTACGGCATTGGCCTGGGGCTTGCGACCGACGAGTTTGCTATGTGGTTTCGCCTGAAAGATGATTATTGGGTGCGTCAAAGTTATGACGCGATTATTATTGTCGCCCTGGGGCTTCTCAACATCGCCTATTTTAGACAATTGCTGAATTGGCTAAAAGAAATGTTTTCAACTTTTAAAAATTGGACTAAAAAAGGCCTCTGAACGAGGCCTTTTTTAAACTACTTGTTTAATATCTTCCAACACCTTTTCAATTGCCGATCGGCCGTCAATCTCCACAACCGGCACTCCACTGTTGCGAAAAAACTCCAAAATGGGCTGTTGAGCCGCTGTGCCCTGTATTTTCAGCCGCTTAGTCAGTGTTTCAACATTATCATCAGGCCTTACAATCAGTTCGCCGCCGCATTTGAGGCAAGCGGATAAATCTTTTGTTTCTAAAGAATAGGCGACAATTTCATTACATTTTGAACACACGCGCCGCTTGGTCAGCCGCTCCATAGCTTCGGCATCAGACAAAGAAATCCAAACAATTTTTACTTCTTTCAGCCATTTTTTTTCAGTGAAGAATTTAAAAAAATCTTCGGCCTGTTCTAAATTTCTAATCACGCCGTCTAAAATTACCCCATGTCCTATTTGAAGATTTTTTTCAATTTCTTTAAACACCAATTTATAAATCAACCAATCGGCCACTAACAATCCCTGACGACTTTTTTCCACTTCTTTTTTTTCTTCCTGGTCAACAGTGTCGCTGGCCAAAATTCGGCGCACCAAATCACCGCTGGAAATATGCTTGAAATTTAAAAAAGCGCCCAAACGTTTGGCTTGAGTGCCCTTGCCAGAACCCGGCGGCCCCATAAAAACAAGAATTTTATTGGGCATAATTTATAAATTAAAATCCATCATATTCGCGCATGGTCAGTTGAGACTCAATCTGCCGCACGGTTTCAATAACCACGGAGACGACTATCAGAAGCGAAGTGCCGCCGACCACCATGGAATTCGTGCCGGTCAAACCGCGTAAAGTCAAAGGCAAGACCGCAATCAAGCCCAAAAAGATAGCGCCGGCTAAAAGAATGCGATTAATGGTATATTGAAGATATTCCGCTGTCAGACGACCCGGGCGAATACCGGGAATAAATCCGCCCTGCTTTTGTAAATTCTCAGCGATTTTTTGCGGATGAAAAATAACAGCGGTATAGAAAAATGTAAAAGCAACCACCAAAACAAAATACAGCACTCCGTAAAAAATTTGATTGTTAAATAAAGTGATAATCCACTGCGACGCGTCAGCGATCCATGGAGTTCTGGCTCGCATAAAAAATTGCGCCACCATTGAAGGAAACAAAATAATGGAAATGGCAAAGATAATCGGAATCACGCCAGCCATATTCACGCGCAAAGGCAAATGCGTTGTTTGTCCGCCAAAAACATGATTGCCGCGCACCTGTCTGGCGTAAGACACCGGTATATTTCGCTGACCCTCGGTCACAAACACCACGCCAACAATTGTTATGACAGCCACTGCGATAAAAAGAATAATTTGCACCAACTGACTGCTGTCAAAAGTGACAAGCATTTGCTGAACCTTGCCTGGCAAAGCTGAAACAATTCCGGCAAAAATCAAAAGCGAAATGCCATTGCCTATATTTTTTTCCGAGATCAATTCGCCAATCCACATTAAAAAAACCGTGCCGGCGGTAATGGTCACCATGGTGGTAATCAAGCGAAATAAATCCATTTCGCCGATAATGCCGCGCGCCGATTGTTTCAACAGCATAATCATGCCGTAGGACTGCAAAAAAGCCAATGGCACGGTCAGCCAGCGGGTGTATTGATTAATGCGGCGCTGTCCGGCCTCGCCTTCTTTAGACATTTCTTCCAAACTTGGAATAATCATGGCCAAGAGCTGAAAAATAATGGAGGCTGTAATATATGGAGCCACACCCAACATGATCACGGAAAAATTCTCCAAAGTGCCTCCGGAAAATATATTCATGAGTCCCAAAATCTGGTTGGATTGAAAAAATTTGCGCAAAGCCAATACATCAACTCCGGGAACTGGAATATGCGCGGCTAATCTAAAAATCACGAGCATTACCAGAACAAAAATAATGCTCTGCCGCAAATCCTTAATTTTCCAGATTTGGCTAATTTTTTCCCACATAAGAGAAAATTAAATTTTCACAGTCCCGCCTTTGGCCTCTATTTTGGCTTTGGCTGAATTGGAAATGGCCAATCCCTCAATGGTAAATTTTTTGGTTATTTCACCGTCACCCAAAATTTTTATTTTATCCGCTTGAGCCCCAACCAATCCTTTTTCTTTCAAAGCTCCCAAGTTAACAATATCTCCATCATTAAAATGTTTTTCCAAAATCTCCAAATTAAAAACCACGGCCTTGGGATGAAAACTCTTAAAACCACGCAACTTGGGCGCCGACATCATTAAATTACGCAAGGCCTTGCGCGCCAATCTATTTTTTCCACCGCTTCTGGCTTTTTGGCCTTTTTGTCCTTTTCCACTATAAGAACCCTGACCGGCGTTATCACCGCGACCAAGCCGTTTGGGTTGACGTTTGGAACCGACTGATGGTTTTAAATTGTGCAATTTCAACGACATATTATCTTTTCTTTAATTTCTTCAAGGCCTCAAAAGTTGCTTTGGCATTATTGATTTTATTATTGGAACCGAAAATTTTACTCACCACATTGGGCACACCGGCCATTTCCAAGACCACGCGCACAGCTCCACCGGCAATAATACCCGAACCCTGCGGAGCCGGTTTAAGCATGATTTTTGCCGCGCCAAATTTGGCATCAATTCTATGAGGAACTGTTTCATGAAAAAGAGGCACTGTAAAAACCCGTTTTTTAGCCTGACGCACGGCTTTTTCAACGGACATAGCCACATCAGCGCCCTTAGCCACACCATAACCAACGCGACCCTTTCCATCTCCAATTATAACACAAGCGCGGAAATTCATCCTCTTTCCGCCTTTGGTCACGCGGGTAACACGCGCTAAATCCAAAATTTCTTGATTAAATTCACGGTCTTCCTTACCTCCACGACCGCCTCTTGATGTTTGTCTTTGTGGTTGCATATAATATTAAAATTTCAAACCGCCGGCGCGAGCGCCTTCGGCTACTGCTTTTACCCTCCCATGATAAAGATAACCGCCGCGGTCAAAACAAATCTCTTTAATGCCCTTTTCCATAGCGGCCTTAGCGATCATTTTACCGGCCTCAAAAGCCACGGCTTCTTTGCCTTTTAAAGTATTATCGTCAGCGGGTTTCAATACATTGGTGTTAACGCCGATAATTGTTTTTCCAGCGTCATCATTGATCAATTGTGCAAAAATATTCTTTGAACTGCGATAAACGCAAAGACGCGGCTTTTTTTCCGTTCCAATCACTTTAGCGCGCACGCGAGCATGTCTTGTTTTTCTGGCTTGAACTTTAATTTTTTCAAAACTTTTCATACTTTACTTTTATTAAAATCTTAGGCCGCTGCCTTGGTGGCTGCTTTACCTGCTTTGCGTCTAATTATTTCACCGGCATATTTAATACCTTTACCCTGATAAGGTTCCGGTTTTTTCAAAGCCCGAATTCGCGCGGCTGTTTCCCCAACCAATCCTTTATCAATTCCTTTGACAACAATCACATCTTTTTCCATAGTGATTTCCACACCGGCCGGCATTGCAAAATCTACCGGATGAGAATAACCAATATGCAAAACCAAATTTTTGCCTTTCACTTCCGCCTTAAATCCGATGCCGCTCATTTCCAATTTTTTTTCAAAACCTTTGGTTACACCCTCTACCATATTCTGAATTAAACTGCCAAACAAACCCCACAAAGCGCGATCATTAGTTTCTTCCGAATTCAAGACAGTCACTTTCAAATCAGCACCATCTTGAGCAACTTTCACATGGGGATGCAATTTAATCTCCAAAACGCCCTTAGGCCCTTTAATGGCTATGGCACCGTTTTTTAATTCAACGCTTACGTCAGTCGGGAGATTAATAGGTTGTTTTCCAATTCTAGACATATTCTTTAATAAATTTCACACAGCAATTCACCGCCGATTTTTTTCTGTCCAGCTTCCTTATTAGTCATCAAACCCTGTGAAGTTGAAATTATGGCAATACCCATATTATTCCTCACTTTGGGCAAGTGGTCTTTATCCACATACATCCGACAGCTGGGCACACTCACTCTTTTTAAACTGGTAATAATTGGTTCTTTATTAATATATTTTAATTCAATTTTAAGATTTTCCGGAAAAGCTTCTGTTTTTTCAACTTTAAGAATCAACCCTTCTTTGGCCAAAATTTGAGCAATACCCATTTTTATTTTGGAAAAAGGAATCTCCACCTCTTTTTTTCTAGCCAAGAGGCCGTTGCGAATTCTTGTTAACATGTCGGAAATTGGATCATTGAACATAATATAATATTTTACCAGCTGGCTTTTCTTATGCCAGGCAATTCTCCGCGATTAGCCAATTCTCTAAAACAAATACGGCACATTTCAAAATCTCTCATATAGCCGCGTTTGCGGCCACAACGCCAACATCTTCGCACGACTCTGGTGCTGAATTTAGGTTTTTTTGACGATTTGTTGATTTGCGCTTCAGTAGCCATAAATTTATTATTTGCTAAAAGGAAAACCTGATAATTTAAATAACTGTTCCGCCGCGGCGTGGGTCTTAGCGTTGCTGACTATGGTAATTTCCAATCCGTGTAATCGTTCCACTTCATCAGAGCGAATCTCCGGAAAAGCAATATGCTCTTTAAATCCAACGGTCAAATTACCCTGATGATCCAACGATTTAGCCGGCAAACCGCGAAAATCTCTGACGCGCGGCAAAGTGATATGAATCAATTTGGTTAAAAAATCATACATCCGCGCTCCGCGCAAAGTAACCTTGGCTCCGACAATTTGTCCGGCGCGAACTTTAAAATTGGAAATTGATTTTTTGGCCGCGGTCAAAACCGGCTTTTGTCCGGTAATTCGTTTTAAATTGGCTTCAATTATCTCTTTAATTTTCGGCTCGTTGCTGATTTTACCAAAACCAACATGAACCACCGTTTTGACAATTTTTGGCACAGCGTTGACATTTTTGAAACCGCCATCTTTCATTAATTGCGGCACTACATTTTTCTGATAATGCTCTTTTAAATTCATACAACTTCTTTACATTTTTTACAAATTCTTTCTTTTTTATCCGCCACGATTCTAGCGCCCAAACGCACCGGCTTTTCACAACGAGCGCAATAAAACATTACTTTGGACGCGTGTAATGGCGCGGCTAATTCAATCACTTGACCTTTTTGGCCGGATTTATTGGCCTTGGCGTGTTTTTTAAAAACATTAACTCCTTCAACAACAATTTTGCCCAATTTAGGAAACACCTGGATTATTTTTCCGGTTTTTCCTTTATCCTTGCCTGTTAAAACAAATACTTTGTCGTTTGTTTTTAATTTCATAATATTACAATACTTCCGGCGCCAAAGAAATTATTTTAGTATATCCCAAATCGCGCAACTCGCGAGCCACCGGCCCAAAAATACGCGTGCCTTTCGGCTCTTTGCTTTTTTTATCAATAATCACCGCGGCGTTTTCGTCAAAACGAATGTATGTTCCGTCTTTTCTTCCAACTGTTCTGCGCGCGCGCACCAAAACAGCTGTCACCACCTCGCTCTTTTTCACCATACCATACGGCTCGGCCTTTTTAACCACAGCTGTAAAAATATCTCCCAAACGAGCGTAATGCTTGCGATATCCGCCCAAAACACGAATACACTGGAGCTGTTTGGCCCCGGTATTATCCGCTGAATTTAACATTGTTCGGTGTTGAATCATACTAAATGATTATTTGCTAATGCGCCATCTCTTGTCTCTAGACATCGGTCGGCAACCGACAAATTGAACTTTATCGCCTTCTTTATAGGTTCCCTGTTCATCATGCACTTTGAATTTCTTGCTTACAATGTATCTTTTCAAATATTTAGGATGTTTTTTCATCTATTCAACTTCAACCACAATGGTTTTTGGTGTTTTGGCTGACACAACCACTCCTGAAAAAATATGTTGTTTTTTATTTTTAACAACTTCTGACATATTCTATTAATTAACGCCCTTTGAGCGCGGTCAATAATTGGGCTGCCTCTTTTTTTAATTTTCTGATCTCTCTAACATTTTTCAATTCGGATGTACTGACTCTAAAACGCAATTCGCGCAAAGTCCCTGACAAGATATCCGCCTTTTCAGTCATTTCTTCTTTAGTTTTATCTTTCAATTCGGAAAATTTCATACATTTTTAAATAGCTTTAACCACAATTGTTTTAACCGGCAATTTATGGCCTGCCATTTTCAAAGCGTCCTTGGCCACTTCTTCGGTAATACCATCAACTTCAAACATCACAATACCGGGCTTAACCGCCGCCACAAAATGATCCACCGCTCCTTTACCGCTACCCATAACGCTTTCATTGCCATGATTGGTAACCGGTTTGTCAGGAAAAATACGAATCCACAATTTGCCGCTTTTTTTGAAAAAATGAGTAATAGTGCGTCGAGCTGATTCAATTTGGCGAGCTGTAATCCAACCGTGTTCCAAGGCCTTTAACCCAAAAGCGCCATAGTCCACTGTAGTTTTAGTGGTGGAAATGCCGGTTTTGCGACGGCGGCCCTTATGCCATTTTCTGTGTTTTACTTTCTTCGGGTACAACATAATTACTTTTTAAAAATATCGCCGCGATAAATCCAAATCTTTACTCCCAAAACACCATAAGTCATCTGGGCAATGCCATTTGCGTAGTTAATATCGGCGCGTAAATTTGTCAAAGGCAATTTTCCATCAGTCAATTTTTCACGCCGTGCGATTTCCGCCCCATCCAAACGACCGGAAACCATTACTTTAACACCTTGTGCTCCTGCGCGGCGCACTCTTTCAATTGTTTGTTTCAACACGCGACGAAAAGGCATGCGTTTTTCCAAATCATTAATCATGTTTTGAACTACAATTTGAGCTGATAAATTCGGCTTGCTGACTTCTTGAATATTTAATTTAACCGCAAATTTATCTTTGGCAAAGAAATTCTTTTG
The DNA here is from genome assembly GCA_016214465.1 of Candidatus Magasanikiibacteriota bacterium. Lineage (GTDB taxonomy): Bacteria > Patescibacteriota > Patescibacteriia > Magasanikbacterales > UBA10003 > UBA10003. Next base: position 4,210 of record JACROI010000031.1, on the reverse strand, counting down.
AATTTTTTTGCGTAATTCTTCAGCGCCTACGCCACCGCGTCCGATAATCAAACCGGGCTTGGCCACTTGCAAGGTAATGGTAATTTCATTCGCCCCTCTTTCAATTTGGATTGAATCCATTCCGGCTTCTTTCAAACTTTTAAACAAAAATTCTTTTAATTTCATGTCCTGTCGCAAGAAAGCCGCGTATTTTTTACGCGAAAACCATTTGGCATCAAATTCCAGAATAGTTGCCAGACGAAAAATTTTTGGATGTACTTTATGTCCCATATTAGCGATCTTCTAAAACAATGGAAATATGACAAGTGTGTTTTTTAATCGGTGCGGCTCGACCAAAAGCGCGCGGCCGCCATCTTTTTAAAGACGGACCCTGATCAGCGGCTATTTTTTTAATAAACAATTTATCTTTTTCCAATTTAAAATTATTAACTGCGTTAGCGACATCTGACTGCAATAATTTGCTTACCGGTCTTGCGGCCGCTTTATTGAGAAAAGCTAAAATAGCCTCGGCTTGTTTAACCGATTTTCCGCGAATCAAATCAATTACTAATTTGACTTTACGGGAAGACATTCTGATGTATCTGGCTTTGGCTTTTACTTCCATATATATTAACTTTGTATAATTCTGGATCTCCGCTTTCGCGTGGATGATAACTTCGTTGTCATTTTTTAGCTTCTGGTTTGACGGTAGCAACAGCGGTTTGCTGTTTGGCTGTCTCAGCTTGTTTTGTTTCAATATCTTTCTGCATTTTGCCGCCATGCTTTACAAATTTGCGCGTTGGTGAAAATTCGCCCAAACGATGGCCAACCATATTTTCAACCACGAGTACCGGTATATGCAATTTTCCATTATGAACTCCAATAGTAAACCCTACCATTTCCGGCGTAATTTGTGAATCTCTAGACCAAGTTTTAATCACTGTTTTATCGCCCGATCTCAATTTCATTACTTTCTTCAGCAACTTTTCATCAACAAATGGGCCTTTTTTTAAACTTCTGCTCATAATAGTGTTATTATCAAGCGAGCGAGGGAAGAGCGAATTTATTTGCTCTTCCGAGCGAACGCAGATATCAAAAGGCTAAATGCCCTTTATTTATTTCTGCGATGCATTATAAATTTAGTGCTCCATTTTTTATTCTTTCTGGTCTTAACTCCCAAAGCCGGCTTGCCCCAAGGTGTTTCAGGTCGAGCCATACCAATCGGATTATGACCCTCGCCCCCACCATGCGGATGATCCACCGGATTCATGGCTTTACCGCGCACGCTTGGTTTAATACCTCTGTGGCGCATACGGCCGGCCTTGCCCCAACGAATCAAATTTCTATCAGGATTGCTAACTTGTCCGATAGAGGCTGAACATTCAGTTAAAATGCGACGAATTTCCCCGGATGGCATTTTCAAGACAGCGTAATCCCCTTCCATGGCCATTAGTTGCGCTGAATTTCCAGCTCCACGCGCCAATTTACCGCCTGTACCTGGATTTAATTCAATGTTATAAATCATCAAACCGACCGGCATGTGTTTCATTGGCATACGATTGCCGCTTTGCACATCGATTCTATTTTTAGAAGAAATCAATTTAGTGCCGACAGCCAAATTATGAGGCGCTAAAATATAACTCTTTTCCCCATCGCTATATTCAACCAAAGCAATGCGTCCGCCGCGATTTGGATCATACTCAATTGATTTAACTTCAGCCGGCACATCAAATCTTTGCTGTTTAAAATCAACTAAACGATAAAAAGGACGGGTGCCGCCGCCGCGATGACGCACTGTTATCAAACCATTGGAACGACCGGTTCTTTTCTTATGCGATTTAATCAATGATTTGGTAGGCGCTGTTTTTTTAGTAAGATCGGAAAAAGTATCAACACTTGAAAAACGGCGACCGGCTGAATTTTTTTTGTAAACTTTAATCGGCATAATTTCTAGGGATGAGCCCAAGCCAAAAATAAATTTTTGGCTTGCGAAGCCCGACGAAATTTGAAGCTTCGCTTATATTAAACGTTCTTATGCAATTCAATTCTTTCACCTTTTTTCAAAGTGATGATGGCTTTTTTGCGATCTTTGCGGCGGCCTGACATTCTGCCATAGCGCACTTCTTTACCCAGACAATTAATCATATGAACCTTAACCACATGCACGCCATAAATCGCTTCAATCGCTTTTTTCACTTCTTGTTTATTGGATTCTATCCTTACTTCAAAGCCATACTTTCCATCGCCTTGCAAATAAGTAATTTTTTCAGTAACTAACGGTTTAATCAGCAAACGATTGGCCGGATGATGCTTTTTAGTTTTTACTTCATCCATAACCTCGGTAACAGTTTTTTCCGGCTTTACTTCAGATTCAATTTTTGATTGCTCAACAACAGGCGCTATCGCAGGCGCTTTTTGTGGTGTTCCTTTTTTTCTTGACCATCTGTCAAAAAGTTTCATACTAATTATCTATTCTTTTGCCAAAATTTAACAGCTTCCATTGTTGTCAACACAGTATCGGAATTTAAAACATCCAATAAATTCACTTCTTCTAAATTTTCCTGTTTCACAAAAGTCAAATTCTGTGAAGCGCGACGCAAATTATCTTTTTTATCTGGAAAAACAAGCAAAACTTTTTTGCCAATCATAGGCAACATCTTCACCATTTTAACAAATGATTTTGTTTTGCCTTCAGGTAAATCAAAATTTTCCAAAATCACCAAAGCATTTTCTCTAACTTTATCGGACAAAACCATATTCAATGCGGTCTGTTTGGTTTTTCTATTGATTTTAATTTTAAAATTACGATTTGACCGCGGTCCAAAAACAATGCCGCCGCCGCGCCACAACGGAGAACGAATTGATCCCTGACGAGCGCGACCAGTTCCTTTTTGTTTCCACGGTTTTTTACCACCACCTGAAATTTCACCTCTGGTTTTTGTGTGCGCGGAAACTTGGCGCTTGTTAGCCATTAGTCCATTGGCCACAAAATGAATCAATTCGGGTTTCATTGCAACTTCAAAAACCTTGGCATTCAAATCCTCTGTCCCAACTACCTTGCCTTCAAAATTGTATATATTCACTTTGGACATATATTAAACTTTTGCCTTTTCTTCAACTGGCATTATCACTGGTTCAGGCGCCACCGCCGCCTCTACTGGCGCAACAACAACCGGTTCAACTTTTTTCTTAACTGTTAATTCGCCTTCTCCAACTATTATTAATAAACCATTTCTAGCGCCGGGCAAAGCGCCTTTTATTTTTAAAATATTTTTCTCAGCGTCAATTGCCGCGATTTCCAAATTTTTAATGGTAATTTGATCACCGCCCATTCGGCCAGCCATGCGCTGATCTTTAAAAACTCTTTGCACGCCGCCTGCGCCGATATCGCCAGGCATTCTTAAATTATCTTTATGACCGTGAGTGGCAGGACCGCCGGAAAAATGATGGCGCTTAACCACACCTTGGAAACCCTTGCCTTTGGAAGTTCCTATCACCTCTACAATATCTCCCAGTTTGAAACTCTCTACTGTTATTTCATCACCGCGATTTATTTTAACTTCTTCTCCCATTTTCAAAGAAAATTCTTTTAAAAATTTTAAACTTGGCAAATCTTTCAAATGACCCAATTTGGGTTTGCTCAAATGTTTTGTTTCAACAGATTCAAAACCAATCTGAATACCTGGGCGGCCGGTGCCAGTGTCTTTTTTCACTTGCGTCACGAAACAAGGACCGGCTTCCACAATAGTCACAGGCACAACATCGCCATTCTCCTTGAAAATCTGCGACATTTGAATTTTTTTGCCAAGAATAAATTTCATACAAACTAAAAGTCAGAAGATGCGCCTTCTGACTTCCTAACAACAAAAAATTGAATACAATTTTGGAATCAGATAAGGTTGTTTTATAATTGTCAATCTCCCAAATCTTGCTTGACAGCCGATAGAAGTTTTCCACCGAAGCTCGGGGATCTTCTCTATCTTCTATCCGCAAGTTTTTTCTACATTTTAATTTCCACATCCACTCCGGCCGGCAAATTCAAATGCATCAACGCGTCAATCGCTTTTGGAGTAGGATTGGAAATTTCAATTAATCTTTTGTGCGTACGCATTTCATACTGTTCACGCGCGTCCTTATGCACAAAAGTGGAACGATTCACAGTATAGCGCCTGTTTTCCGTTGGCAACGGCACCGGACCAATTACTGAAGCGCCCTGCCTTTGCGCGGTATC
>JACROI010000028.1 GCA_016214465.1 Candidatus Magasanikiibacteriota bacterium | reverse complement strand
ATGGATTTAAGGGCAAAATTTACGCGAATTTGGCTACGGCTGATTTGACGCGGCTGATGCTTTTGGACGCGGTGGAAATCATGCGTTACAACCAGAAAAAATATGGGGATCAAATGCTTTTTGATGAAAATGATGTGAAAGCAGTTGGGAAGCAGATGGTGGGGTTGGATTATGATAAAAAACATCGTTTGTTCAAGGATTTGTTTTTTATTTTGCGCGATGCCGGCCATATTTTGGGTTCGGCCTGGGTGGAAATTGAAGGCGATGGCAAAAAAATTGTTTTTTCCGGCGATATTGGCAACTCGCATGTGCCGATTGTTTGCGAAACAAGGGCTTTGGGCGCCATTGATTATTTGATAATGGAATCAACTTATGGAAATCGTAATCATGAAAGCGTTGAAAATAGAATTTATCTTTTGCAAAACGCGATTATTCGGGCGGTCTTGCGCGGCGGAGTGTTGATGATTCCGGCATTTTCTTTGGAGCGCACGCAGGAATTGCTTTATGAAATTAATAATCTTTTGGAAAATGATTTAATACCATCTGTGCCGATTTTTTTGGATAGTCCATTGGCAGCTGATGCGACCGATGTTTACTCAGCACCATTTGTTGCGATATTTGTCGGATAATAAAAATATGCTGTTGATTGTGGCGTATCAGGCAGGAAATACTTTGGGCCGCCGGCTTTTGCAAGGTGAAAAAAAGGTGCGGATTTATGGGCAGGAAGTGCAAGTGAAAGCTGAGATAAAAGCCATTGGTTCATACAGCGCGCATGGGGACCAAAATAAATTAATGGAGTGGGTTAAGGGCGCGAAAAAACTGCCTGGAAAGATATTTTTAACTCATGGGGAAAAAGAAGGTATGAAGGCCTTGGAAAAGAGACTAAAAAAGGAAACAGGAGTAAAAGTTGTGTTGCCGGATTATGGAATGAGGGTGGAGTTGTAGTATTTAGCTAATTTAAGCCAAGATTATATTACAGGGTATTGACAAATACTCGGTTTTGTGTTATTATGTAGGCAACAATGCGCGGAATGTTTCGCGCTAAAAAGAAGGAGTGCTAGAATGAACTGGTCGGAAAAGAAGAGGGTGCTGGTGGCTTTGTGCGTCAGCGCGGTGATAGTCATCGCGTTGTATGTGGCTTCAGGGTTATGTGCCTTGGCCGGAAAGGTCTATTCGGCCGAAGTGTTCTTTATATTTTGTTCACCTTTTTTGCTCTACACTCTCAACCGGATTGATGAATTTTGGGCTCTGATTAAAGAGCCAAAAATTCTCTCCGACTACGACAAGGCGCATCCTCGCGCCGTCCCGCCAACCCGTATTGCGGCGATCGTTTGCCGCCAGCGGCGTCTTTCCAAGAACTAAAGCGGCATCATTGCCGCTTCTCTCTCAACCGCGCGTATCCATATCTTTGGATCACGCGCTTTTTTTATACCTGTGGATAACAATGGTTGACAGGTGTTTTTTTGTGGGATAAAATTAGAGTATGGTGGAGATGGGTGGGGATAAGTGGTAAATCAGAAATCTATGTTTATCGGCGAATACGCGCACACAATTGACGATAAATCCCGCCTAGCCATTCCAATTAAATTTAGAGGCTATCTTTTAAAAGGCGCGGTAGTTACCAAAGGGTTGGATAATTGTTTGTTTCTTTTCACAAAAGTGGAGTGGCAGAAATTGGCGGAAAAATTGGCCAATTTGCCATTATCGCAGTCAAATACTCGTGCGTTTGCTCGTCTAATGCTCGCCGGAGCTATGGACGCAGGATTAGACAAGCAAGGGCGAATCATTTTGCCCGAGTATTTACAAAAGTTTGCCGGGCTTAAGAAACAGGTTATCGTGGCCGGTCTTTACAACCGGTTGGAAATCTGGGACGAGTCCATGTGGGCGAAATATAAAGCGTCCACAGAAAAGAACAGCGAGGAGATTGCCGAGAGGATGGGTGAACTTGGAGTGTAATATGCCTCATTTGCCTGTCCTGCTACGGGACACAATCAATCTCTTGGTACTTAAGCCCGGCTCTAGAAATATTGACTGCACTTTTGGCGATGGCGGACACAGTCGCGCAATTTTACAGTCCGCGCCCAATGTTCAGCTTTTAGGCATAGATGCTGACGCGGAAAATATTATTCGCGCGAAAAAGCAAAAAGAATTTAAAAAAGTAATTTTAGTCAATGATAATTTTCGCAATCTAAACAAGATTGCTTTGAAAAATAATTTTACTGATGTTGACGCGATTTTAATGGATTTGGGTTGGTCCAGCACGCAGTTTGAAAAATCAGGCCGGGGATTTAGTTTTTTGCGCGATGAGCCACTGGATATGCGATTGGGAGTCGGCGAGTTGACCGCTGATGAGATTTTGAATAAATGGCCGGAAGAAGAAATTGGAAAAATTTTGCGGGAATACGGGGAAGAAAGAAATTGGAAAAAAATAGCGAAAGCGATTGTTGATTATCGGCGCGGTAAATTGATCGCAACATCCGGGCAATTAGTGGAAATACTTTTTACACTGCGATTGGGACAGCACGGAAAAATTCATCCAGCCACCAAAACATTTCAGGCATTGCGCATTGCCGTGAACTATGAATTAAACGCGCTAAAACAGGCTTTGCCGCAAGCTGTGGAGATTTTAAAGAGTGGCGGACGATTGACAGTTATTTCATTTCATTCGTTGGAAGATAGAATCGTCAAACGATTTTTTCAAAATCAAATTAAACATTTAAAAATAATCACTAAAAGACCGATTGTCGCTGATCGCGCGGAAATACTGGCCAATCCGCGCAGCCGCAGCGCCAAATTGCGGGTGGCGGAAAAAATTTAATTATGTTTTATCATTTGAAAACTCGACGGTCAAATTTTTTACAAAAAACGAGCGACAAAATCACAAAATTCCGCGGAATTATTTTTTCTTTTTTAATTATTTTCAGCTTAGCGTATTTTTGGCAAGTGACTTCGCTCTCCATGAAAGGTTTTCAAATTAAAGATTTGGATAAACAAATTCAACAATTAAAAAAAGACAGTCAGAAATTGGAACTGGAACTCACAGCGGAAAAATCAATGATGAATGTGGATGAACGAGTCAAGGGTTTGAATTTGGTAGAGGTAAAGAATGTGGAGTATTTGAATGTGGCGAGCCCGGCTGTAGCGTTGCGTTAATAATGTCATCGCGAGCCCCGACGGATGTTGGGGCGTGGCGATCTTATGAATAATGAGATTGCTTCGCCTGCGGCTCGCAATGACAGAAAATTTATGTTAAGATGAGGATAATATGCCTTATCTTTTTTTTGCTTTTATAGCTTTTTTTCTAACTGTCGCCGGCACATTTGGAGTGCGTTGGCTTGCTAAAAAGTGGCAAATCGTTGACGCGCCAACGGAAAGAAAAGTGCACTGTCGGCCAGTGCCGCTTTTAGGAGGCTTGGCTATTTTTGTAAGTTTTTTTATTGTTTTAGGCCTTGCCAAGTTTTTTACGCCATATTTGAACGGAAATTTAGCAAATCGTCAGTTAATGGCGTTGTTTTTGGGCAGCGTGATCTTGATGGTCGGTGGATTTTTGGATGATAAATATAATTTGAAACCGCGTTGGCAAATTATTTTTCCGATTTTAGCCGCTATGGCCGTGTTGTGGGGCGGAGTGAATTTGAAAGAAATTACCAATCCTTGGGGCGGCACAGTGGCTTTGAATTTTTGGCATTGGGGCGCTTTTGTTCCATTGACGCAATTGCTGGTGTTTGGCTGGCTTATGGGTATGATGTACACCACCAAATTGCTTGACGGCTTGGATGGTTTGGCGGCCGGACTCACAGCCATTGGCAGTATGATGATTTTCTTTTTAGCCAATAGTCAGAAATTTTATCAGCCGGATATCGCGTTAATCGCTTTGATTTTTGCCGCGGCTAATCTTGGATTTTTGATTTTTAATTTTTATCCTGCGAAGATTTTTTTAGGTGAAGGCGGCAGTTTAATGTCCGGATTTATTTTGGGATTTTTAGCCATTGCGGCCGGAGGAAAAATCGCCACTACCTTGCTCGTGATGGGTATTGCGGCGTTGGATATATTAATGGTGATTGCGCGGCGCGTCTATCGCGGTCAGCCATTTTGGCAAGCTGACTCCTGGCATTTGCATTATCGTTTACTGGCCTTGGGATTTTCCCAGCGACAAGTGGTTTTGTTTTTTTATTGTCTGGCCGCCGGCTTTGGAATTCTGACTTTGTTTTTGCAAAGCCGCGGAAAAGTGCTTGCGTTGTTTTTGCTCGTAATTATTGGAGTTTTGATTAGCGCGTCAGCGGAAAAGGGGATTGGGATTTTTAAAAAATAAAATGTTTAAATTTTCCATTAAACAATATCTTATAATAATTTGCGTCGCGTTTTTTATTGTCGGCGGAATTTATTTAAAATGGCGAGAATATTTTTTGCCAATGGCAATTGTGAAAATTGCCGGACAGGAAATTCAAGTGGAGTTGGCCAAAACCCCCAAAGCGCAAACCAATGGATTAAGTGGCCGGTCAAAACTCGCGGCCAATCAAGGCATGCTTTTTCTTTTTCCTTTTGCTGAAAAACGTTCGTTTTGGATGAAGGACATGAATTTTCCAATTGATATTATTTGGATTAACAATGGCGAAATTGTGGATATTGCCCCAAATTTACCACCGGCAATTGAGGCCAATCCCCCCGTTTATTACCCCCGGCTGCCTGTTAATGCCGTATTGGAAGTTAAGGCTGGATTTAGTGTTAAAAATGGCCTTAAAATCGGGGATAAGGTGGAAATGTTGACAAAATAAAGGTAGTCATGTAGTATTTATACATAATATCTAACAATTTTATCGTATGAAATTCGCAGTAATTCAAACCGGTGGCAAGCAATATCTTGTCAAAGAAAATCAGTCGTTAAAAATTGAAAAAATTGCCGGTGAAAAAGGCGACAAAATAGCTTTTGATAAAGTTTTATTGATTGCCAATGATGACGGCTACGAAACCAAAGTCGGCAAGCCGTATGTTGAGGGTGCTAAAGTTGAAGCGGAAATTTTGGAGCAGGGTCGCGGCGACAAGGTGATTATTATTAAATACAAGCGCAAAGTAAGATATCATCGTCGCAAAGGTCATCGCCAAGATTTTACCAAAATAAAAATTGAAAGCATTAAATAATCGACATGAATGTCGGTTATTTAATGCTTTCATCCCGAGCGAAAGCGAGGGATCTCTCACACTTAAACTTCTTTTCTGCCTTTCAGAGCGTTGAGTAGAGTAATTTCATCCGCGTATTGCAAATCACTGCCTTGGGGCAGGCCGCGGGCAAGCTTGAAAATTTTTATTGGCAGTGTTTTTAAAATTCTGGTCAGATAAAGCGAAGTTGTCTCGCCTTCAATCGTGGCGTTGAGCGCCAGAATAATTTCAATCGGTTTAGTTGGTTTTTTCAAGGTCAAATTTTTTATTCTCTGCGTCAGTTCTTTTATTTTTAATTTTTCCGGCGTAATGCCGTCGGGCGCGTTTACCACTCCGTGCAAAACATGATACACTCCCGGGTAGTCCTTTGTTTTTTCAATGGCGAGCAAATCAGCCGGTTCAGCCACCACGCAAATTAGATGCGCCAAGCGCCGCTGATCAGAGCAAATTTCGCAGGGCGAGGCGAGGCCGATGTTTTGGCAAACCGCGCAAATTTTGGCGTTGTTTTTAATTTCCTCCAAGGCCGAGATTAATTTGGCAATTTCTTCTTTTGGTTTTTTCAGCAAATAAAAAGCAAACCGTTCGGCTGTTTTCGGCCCAACGCCAGGTAATTGTTCCAGTGAATCAATCAGAGCTTGAAACATAGCGCGTTTTACAGTCCGGGCATGTTTAGTCCGCCTTCTTTGCGAATTTTATCAGCCATAACGCGCTGGGTTTTTTTAATCGCGTCATTGGTCACTTCTTTGATGGCATTTTCCAGTTTGCTTTTGTCAGTTAATAATTCCTGGTCAATCGTCACTGATTCCGCCTCTTGATTTCCATTCATTGTCATTTTAATTTTTCCCCAAGCGGCAGTTGCCTCCACTTTTTCATCAGCCAAAAGATTTTGCAAACTTTTGGCCTTAGTGCGCATGTCTTTGAATTGTTTGAGTTTGGCGAACATTGACATATAATTATTTATTAATTCGCGGCGTGTTCCAGATTTCTAAAACATGCCGATTCTTCTTCAAAATATAAATTAACTTGTCCGGTCGGGCCATTGCGATGCTTGGCAATGTGAATTTCCGCCAGATGTCGTTCATTAGGCGGGATATCTTCAATTTTGTATTTACGGTCGGCAGCTTTGCGATAAATAAACATTACCACATCAGCATCCTGTTCAATAGAGCCGGATTCACGCAAGTGCGCCAGGCGCGGTATGGCCGGCCCTGTTTGCATTTCCACCGCACGCGATAATTGCGACAGCGCCAAAACAGGAATATTCAATTCGCGCGCCAATTGTTTGAGCGAGCGGGTGATTTCCGCGATTTCCTGCACGCGATTTTCCACTTTGGTGCGCGATTCCATCAGTTGCAGATAGTCAACGATAATCAATCCCAGTCCCTGCTCGGTTTGCAGACGGCGCGATTTGGTGCGAATTTGAATAACGCCGTTCGTGGCCGCGTCGTCAATAAAAATCGGGGCCTCGGATAAAATGCCCATAGCTCGGCCAATGCGGGAAAAATCATCGTCTTCAGTGCGTTCACTCAAACGGCCGGTGCGCATTTTCCACAAACTCACTCCGGCTTCGGCGCAGAGTAGTCGGTCAACTAATTCATCTTTGGACATTTCCAAGCTGAAAATGCCAACCGGGATTTTGGAGCGCACTGCCACTTGCCGCGCGATGTCCATAGCCAAGCTGGTTTTGCCAACGCTCGGGCGGGCGGCCAAGACCACCAAATTTGATTTTTGCAATCCGGCAAGAACATTGTCCAAGGCGCTAAAGCCAGTTGGCACTCCGCGCATTTTTCCTTTTTCGCGATGTAATTCATCAATGCGCTCAAACGCTTCATTCAAGATGTTGCGCAATGGCAAAAAGGCCTGTTTTAAAAAATTCTGCGACACGCCAAACAAGTGCTGTTCAGCTCGATCCAAAACCACATCAATGTCTTCTTCTTCATTATACCCCAGTTTTGCGATTTCCGATGACGCGCTTAACAGCCGACGAAGCGTGGCTTTTTTGTGAGTGATTTGCGCGTAGTGCGCGACATTGGAAGCTGTTGGCACGGCATTAGCCAAACCCATGAGGTAAGAACGCCCGCCAATTGTTTCCAATTTGTGCAATTCTTCCAAGCGGTTGCCAACGCTTAAAATATCAATCGGTTCGTGCCGGCCGTATAAATCCAGCATGATATCATAAACAATCCGATTGGCGTCTTTATAAAAATCCTCTGCGGTGATAATGTCCGCCACCCGAATAATCGCGTCTTTATCAATCAAAATAGAGCCCAAAAGTGAGGCCTCTGCTTCCAAATTTTGAGGTGGAATTTTAATGAGTTCATCGGCCATATATCCTGTTGTTCCATTTTACATTTGCGGCCGATGATAGGCAAGAGGGGTTTATTGACAGGATATCCACTTTCGATTTTTTCAATTATTCAAAGGGCAAATTTTGATTCCATTCGGCGGGGTGCAAGAGAGGAATTAAAGGGGTGAATTGCGCCAACGCCAAATCGTTTTCGTTCAGATTTTTTTGTATCTTGTCGTTCTTCCCAGTCCAATGCGTTCAATCTTTTTTAGACGCAACAATTTGTCCAACGCTTGGTTAATTGTTGGTCGGGCGACCTTGGCGTGCTCGGATATTTCCGCTGGTGTTGCTTCCTGGACAGTTATCAAATATCTCCACACAGCCAGTTGTTTGGGTGAGAGTAGTTTTTCAATATTTTCTTTTGATAACAATTCCACCGCTCTTTTTGACTGCTCTAAAAAGATATCCAAAAAGAAACTCAACCATGGTGTAATATCCTCATTGGCTTTTTTGATCGTTTTTTGGCTTCTGCGAAGCGCGATATAGTATTCCGGCTTGTTGTCTTCCACCAATTTTTCATGAGAAATATACGGTATATATTCATATCCGACTTTCAAGAGCAAGAGATTGGTGAGCACACGCGAAATTCTGCCATTTCCATCAAGAAATGGATGAATGTTTAAAAATTCAACCAAAAAATTGCCGATTGTCAGCAGTGGGTGATATATTTTGTTTTCCAATGCGTCAATCGTCCATTCCACTAATTCCAACATTTCTTTCGGAGTTAGATATGCCGGTGTGGTGCCAAAAAGCACACCGACCGACTCGCCGGCTTCGTTGATCATGTGGACTTTATTTTCCTGTTTTTTGTATTCGCCACGATGTTTTTCGTCTTTTTCAACATATTTTAATAGCTCTTTGTGAAAATGTTTGATTGTATTCTCGGTGAATTTGATATGTTTCCAAGAATCAAATACATTATTCAAGAGTTCATAATAGCCTTTGACTTCTTGCACATCTCGATCAGTGAATTTTTGCACAGAAAGCCCCCGCATCATTTTTTCGATGTCTTCGTCAGAAAGTTTTGAGCCTTCAATGCGGGTAGATGCGCCAGTGGAGGTAATCAAAACAGATCGTTTCAACCGACCCAAAATCTGGGGGTCTAATTTCGCCCCAGAAATCCATTGTCCGTTCAATGTTTCAATTTGATTGATTTTTAACCAAATTTCAGATGGGACTTCCTTTATTCTTTTGTCTAACCTATTTTTAGTCATAGATTTAATCTTATGTTTTATCTATATAAGATTATATAAGATTAGAAAATATCTGTCAAATGAAGAAGGCCAGCGGTACTTTTCCGATTGCTCGGAATTTCCCGCTGGCCCATGTGTTGTCTTCCTTTTCACCTTCGCAAGAGACGGATGATTGCGACCATAATACCAGTTGCCAACTACTGTTGCGTTAACTCAATTTATTCTATCAAATTTTATCTAATTTTACAATAGAATCAATCTTTTTAAATTTGCACGATTTGAATTGGCCATGGGATAATTATTCACAGTTAGTTAAAAAACTAAGATAATTATCTATGAACCGAGACAAATATGTCTTTTCTCAAATTATTGAATTTTTACCTCGTTAAATGTAAAGTTGGCAATTTCTGATATGTTTTTATGCGATCTTTCTATTGCGTTACCAGCAGCCATCAAGTCTTGATTGTTATTTTTACCAACGAGGTTTCCTTTTTGGATATTTTCAATGTCTTTTCCTTGATGTTTGGCTTCTGTCACAAGTAACACTCTCCAATATTTCTTCCTTTTTTATACTTGTTCTATATCTAAAAGATAATTGAGGAAATTCCTTCTCAAGTTGTCCAATTACAAGGTGTGAAATTTTACCAACTGTTATATCATGCGACTTTGCTTCATCTCCAAATATACCAACTACACCTTGCGATTTTTTGTGCTGATTTGTTAATCTTTTAGATTGATTCTTTTTAGCCATATTGATTTTTTTAAGAGGTAAAGCGTGTTTATTATAGTGTTTTTCCACTAAATATTAAATTCATTTTTTGCGGAGGAACGGAGCAAAAAATATCCGCTTATCCCCCTCATAAAAATAAAAAATAAAAATTCCATTCCTTTTTTTAAATTCTTCAACAAAATTCCTTATTTAAGAAAAAATATTGAAAAATATGTCGCCCATTGGGCGCAGATGAGCGAGCAGAGCGAGCGATTGCGCCCAACAACTGATAAACTAACTTGTTGTTTTTTTGTCTAAAAACTGCTAAAATTATTGCATAAACTTTAATCCATAAGTGGGGTATGGATGAAAATCATTATTTTTCCAGTCAAGATCCGATGATAAAATTTCGCCAAGAGATGATGTTGCGTAATTTTAGTCCAAAAACCATCAAAAGTTATCTATATTATACCAGTGATTATTTAAAAAAGTCAAACAAGCCGATTAGAGAAATTAATGGGCGGGATGTTCGCGGATATTTGGAAGGATTAGTCAGTTTAGGCATGTCGGCATCAACATTAAATTGCGCTTATAGTGCCTTGCAACTATATTTTGAAAAAATTCTGTGTCGAAGGTTCTTCTTTAACATTCTACGCGTTAAAAAAGAAAAACATTTACCTGTTGTTTTGTCAGTGGCGCAAAATAATCTGCAAGATATTCGTAGTCCGCTAGACAGTTGAGCGGCTTTTTTGTATTATTGGCTCGTATGAAAATTTGTCTGATTTCCAATTTATATCCACCTTACGCTCGCGGTGGAGCGGAACAGGTTGTGAAAAACACGGTTGAAGGTCTTTTGGCGCGCGGACATGAAGTGGTGGTAATAACAGCAAGGCCTCTCGTTGCGGAAAAGGTCGCAGAAAATGCGGCTGGCGTCGGCGGTCGTTCGGCGCGAATTTATCGCTTCTATCCGCACAATATTTTTTTCTACGGCAATGATTTTAAATATCCTTTTTGGTTAAGATTTTTTTGGCATTTGTTTGATGTTTTTAATTTTCATTCGTATTGGCGCGTACGACGGATTTTGAAAAAAGAAAAACCCGATGTCGTGCACACGCATAATCTTAAGGGTTTAGGATATCTCATACCACGAGCCATCCGCGGACTTGATTTGCGCCATGTGCATACTTTGCACGATGTGCAATTGGTGGAGCCGTCCGGAATTATTATCAAAGGCGCGGAAAATCAATGGCCATATAATTTTTTCTTGCGGCGCTGGTATGAAAAAATTTGCCGTGTTTTGTTCGGCTCGCCCGAAGTGGTGATTTCGCCGTCTAATTTTTTGCTGGAGTTTTATGAAAGCAGGGGATTTTTTCAGCAATCGCGTAAAGTGGTGGTGCCAAATCCAGTGATTGAAAATAATTTATTCCAGCACCACGCTGAGCCGACAGGATTTTTTTCTTTTTTATATCTCGGGCAGATTGAAGACCACAAAGGAGTGTTGTTTTTGATTCGGGTTTTTTTAAACTGGATCCCCACTTTCGTGGGAATGACAAAAAGAATCGCACTTCATATCGTCGGCGCGGGTTCCAAATTGTCCGAAGCAAAGCGTCTAGCCGATGGATGCCCGCAAATCATTTTCCATGGCAAAGTTGACCGAGCGCAATTGCCGCGAATTTTCAGTCAAACGGATATGGCCATTGTGCCGTCGCTTTGTTATGAAAATTCTCCCACAGTGATTTTTGAAAGTTTTTCTTTTGGCGTGCCGGTGCTCGCGTCGTCTATTGAAGGCGTGGCTGAATTGATTAAAAATGGCGAGAACGGATTGACTTTTGAAGCCGGAAACGAAGCAGCTCTTATTGAAAAAATGAGCTGGTGCTCGCAACATCAGACCGAAATTACAGCTATGCGTCATGCCGCGCTAAAATCTATTGAAGGCCGCGGTTTAGACGCCTATCTTGACAAATTATTGAATTTGTGCTATAATAGGTAGTTAAATAATTTAAGCTTAATTTAGCTCTATTTATGCAAAAACATACTTCCAGCAAGCTCAAAAAAGCCGCTATTTTAGTCAGCGCGTTTCTTTTGATTTCGGTCATTGTTCCTTTTGCCAAAGGACCGTCTATTGGCAACATTTCTACCGCGGCTGATGAAATGCGCTTTACCAAAGGCGCTAAAGTTGCGCATCCGGCTTTGGGGGATAATTTCATCTCTTGGATTGAATATCGCGAAGGCGCTTACAATCTTTATAATTATAACTTTCAAACCAGAGTAGAAAAGAAATTGAATAAAGTCGCTTTGGCTTCCGACGCGTTGGGTCCGGTGGTTTTTCAAAATTATGTTTATTGGATTGATCACGCTCCGAGCGGTTGGGTGTTCACTTCTTATGATTTGAATCACGATACTTACCGAGAATGGCGCACCGAACCTAATCGCGTGTTTGGTTTTAATGTGTATGAAAAATTAGTGGTGTATTCCGCCCGCGTTAGCGGCAATCAAAATACCACTGATGTATTTGTTTTGAATTTGGATGACTTCAAACCGGAACCGACTAACATTACCAATGATGAAAATTATCAGGGCGTGCCTTCTATTTTCGGCGACCTGATTTCTTACAGCGAGTATCCTTTGATTTGTTCCGACGCGTCGGCTGCCACTTTGTGCCAGTCGTCTGATGTCGGCAGTGTGATGGTTTATCAATGGAAAACCAAATATGAGTCCACTATTAAAGAAAAAATTGCGGCTTTGAGCAATGTGGCCACCCAGCAATTGACTTTGGTTTGGTCGCAAATGGAAAATGGAAAAAAGGCGGTCAAAGTTTATTATTTCAATACCGGAACATCATTTATTGTGAGCCCGACTGATTTTAACAGTTATAATCCGGTGTTTGTGAACAATTTGGTGGCGTATTTTGTTGACCGCGTTGGCGGTACTGATTTGGATTTTTTCCAATTCGGCGCTAATACTCGCGGCACATTGAGTTGGAGAAAAGCTGATAAATCGCAAATTTCCATCAGCTCAGCCAATGACAAAATCGCTTGGGTTGATAATCGTTTGGATTCGGAAGATATTTTTTATTATGATTTTAATGTTGACGCCGCGACCAATGACCAAGATATTGACGGCTTGAGCGATGCTGATGAAATCAAATATGGCACCAATGCTTTTAATCCTGATACTGACAATGATGGCTTGACTGATTGGGAAGAAGTCGTGCGTTACAAAACATTTCCTACGCAGTATGACACTGATGCTGATGGTTTGAGCGATGGCAAAGAAGTTTTGAATTGGTCAACCAATCCTTTAGCTTTTGATTCGGATAAAGACGGCTACAGCGATTTTATTGAAATCGCCAATGGCTATGACCCGAATAACCCGGCTCCTTTCAAAGTGGCCGGAATCTATGGACAGGAACGATTAAAGGATTTGAGCATTGAATGGGAATACTCAATTGAATTGCAACAGGAATTGCAGGCCAAAGGCATTAAAACGGAAAAGATTGGCCAGACAGAATGGAATAAAATGGTCAATGCCTATATTTACGGCGGTTACAACGCGAAAGAAATCTTGGCTTATGCCAAAGGCAATAAAGTGGCGATACATGATAGCATTTCCGCAGAAGATTGGCGCGGTTTGCCCAAATATGTGCAAAAGAGCGCCACCTTCAAAACCGCGTTGTATTAATTTTGATAATGTTGTTTGGCGAGTAAAACAAAAATTCCCAACGGGGCTTTCCCAAAGGGGATTTTTGTTTTTATCTTTTGTACCAAAATACCAAAATTTTCCCGTTATCAACTGCCCACCATTCGTCCGCGCTGGCTTTGGCTTGAGGCGCAGCAGTTGCAAAAGAATTCCAATAATCATGCAAAACCAAAAAGGCCTGTTTGACGCCTACCAAATCCATAGCCGCGTTCATGGTAGCGCGGTCGGCTTGGCCGTAGACCATTTTTTGAAAATACTCATACATTATGTCGCCGGTGGGCAAGGCATAGTAAAAAATTTCTCCGGCAGGTGTTTGGTAATATTTTTTAAATCCATATTCTTGCAAAGCCGCGGCTGAAAAAATTTGATGGCTTAAAACAATGTAATCCGCGTCATTGGCTTTGGCGTCAATTTGGCGTACAGCATCAAAATCATTTTGTGAAACATTAAACGACTTGCTAAACGCGTAGTTGTCCACACGCGGGTAGGACAGGTAAAAAGAAACTGCGATGAGCAAAGCTAAACCAGTGTAGACAAAAATTGTTGGAATTTTTTTATTAAGATAATTTATAAAAGAAATCAGGCCGAGCAAAAACAATGGCATTATCAGATAAAATGAAAAATGCGCCAGTCGATTGGCATAATCCGTTTGTTCATAATTTATAATACTCTGTAAGGTAGTCAATTTTAAAAATATGATATCCACCCAAAGCGCCAGCCAAGCCAGCGCGAATAAAACGACAGTTGTTTGTTTTTTGTTTTTCCAAATCAGCCATCCACCAAAAGCGCCGGCCGCGAGAGTGAGAATCGGCAAAATATAATTGTAGTAATATATTAATGCGAACCAAATTGAAAACGGCTCTTTTGGGCGTAATTGCGGAAAAGACGGCGGAGCGAATAAATTCCAAATTTGTGATAAATTTGGCCAGTGAAATTCAGCTTTTAAAAAGATTATGAAAACAGCGGGCAAAAGCGAGGCACCTAAAATAAAAATAATTGCCGGCAAACCGAATTTCAGTTCTTTGTATGTGGCGAGCAATTTGAAATTGGACAAAGACATCAGTAATAAATAAAAAGCCAGCATTGGCAGGCCGATGAGCGGGTGAACTGCCAAAACAGCGAGGATTAAAATTAACGGCACGCTCCATGGTATTAGTTCGGTGGTTATCAATAGCGCGCCAAAAAACACCAAAGCAATGGCGAAAAAAATCGCCAAATCATTAGGGGTCGTGGCGATAAAAGAAGAAAAGGGGATTAAGAAAAAAAGCAAAGAACCAAGTCTAGCTGATTGTCTTTCCATTTGAAATCCGTGGCGCAAGGTTAAAAAAAACAAAGGCGGTAAAATCATTGCTTCCAATAGTGGCAAAAGTATTTTATCCACGAGACCAATGGAAAGAGCGGTAATTTTTGAAATAATCACCACTAGCGCGTATTGACCAAGATAATACGGCGTTTTGGGTGTGATAGAGCCAAAATCGCTGATGTATTTTTCAGTGGCGCGGTGAATAAACGGGTCAAAGCCATAGCCGAGCTGGTAAATAATAAGCGCCACGGAGAGCAAGAGCGAACTGTGAACAAAAATCGTGAAAAAAGAAATGACTGTGCTTTCAGTGCGGCGAATAAAAATTATCAGAAAAAAAGTCAGGATGAAAAAAATCAGGAAAAATTGAAAATCGACAAACAGCCAGGGTGAGCGCGTTGCTTCCACCGTGGCGTGGGTGAAAAGATAATAAAAAAGATAACCGTCGCCGAGCAATACAAGCCAGGCCCAGCGATTGGCCGGCCGGGTGTTGGGTTCAATCAAAGGCACTGCTTCCAAATGCCCGCCCTCCCACTTATCAATTTTTTTCTTGAATAACTGACAATAGGGGATAATGCCAAGTGGAATCGCGGCCACTAGCGCCATAATTATCCAATTAGGCAGAGCGTAAAAATAATAAACCAATGAGCCGAGAATTATCCAGCCGGCCAGCAAAAAAAGCGGGCCGAAAAGTTTCTGCCAAAAATGATTGAAACTTGGGAGCACCAAAACGCCGAGCCGTTTTCCATAATAAAGCAGATAAATCACGGTGAGCGCCACGCCAAAAATCGGCTTGTGCCATGACTCAAGATTTCCGTAAATCAGGCCTATTAAAATGATGGAAAAGGTGATATACTTGAACATATATTTCAGGTTGTGCCTATATCTTTTTTTTGCTGCGGACTGTCGCCGCGACTGCAAAAAAGATATAGGCACAACCCAATTCTAACATGTTTAAGCGAAATTGGAAAATAGTATCACTGGCGGTTTTTGGCGCTATTTTTTTTGTTGTTTATTTGTATTTATATCTGCCAACCGCGCCAAAATATCCAAAGTATTTGATTTTGAATCAGCCTGATGAATCAATCAATTATTTTTTCATCCGTGAGCTGGCTTTGAATAATCGCTTTGGTTTGCCCGAGCCGCTGGCCGGTATTACAGCCAGTCAAGTGCATCCGCGAAGTACCACGGTGGTTAATGGCGCGATTGTGCCAATCGGGTTCCCAGGCGTGATTGTGATTTTTGGATTGTTAATGAAGTTGTTGGTGAAAATTTTTGGCATTGGCAATTTTAATTTATTGGCGGCCGCGTTGACGCCTTTTTTAGCAGCTGTGACGCCATTATTTTTTTATGGATTTTTGCGTCGCGTTTGGGACGAACGATGCGCGTTGTTATCGGCCGTGTTGTTATTTTTTCTTCCGCCTTGGTGGTATTATGCCAGCCGGCAGTTTCAGCATAATTCGTTGTTGGTGTTTTTGATTGTCGCCGGATTATATTTTTTTGTTTGCGGTGCTGCCTCACGCGAATGTTGTCATTCCGAGCGTCAGCGTATTTTTTTGTTTGCGGTGCTGCCTCACGCGAATGTTGTCATTCCGAGCGTCAGCGAGGAATCTTATCATTGAATTTTAAAAGATTTCTCAGTGCGCTTCATTTCGTTCGAAATGATAGATTAGTGTTCGGATTTTTATCCGGATTGTGTTTTGGTTTGGCCATTTATGTCCGTCCGTCGGAAATTGTTTGGCTCTCTGCCTTGGGAGCGGCCTGGTTGATAGCGGCGCGAAAAGCGTGGAGCTGGCGCGAGTATTTTTTTTGCGGAGTCGGATTGGCTTTAACCGCTATTTTATTTTTTGCCACCCAAACAGCTTTTTACGGCTCGGCTTTAGCCAGCGGCTATGTGCGGCCGACCATTGATGGGGCTGGCGGGATTATCACTGCCGGTCCGCAAGGAATTGGTTTGATTAATGCGATTTTTCTGCCTTTTGGGTGGCGTTCATTGAATATCTTGCGCAATGTTTGGGCATATTTTTTCAGTTTATTTGTGGTGTGGACTTTTTTAGCAGTAATTGGATTGGGATTATCAATGTTGGTTTTACTACGTCACAGATTGTCCAAGAATAGTCATTGCGAGCGAAGCGAAGCAATCTCATACATAATTGTTTTTCTTTTGGTCTCTATTTATCTCCTAATTTTCTATGGTTCGTGGCAATTTTATGACAATCTTTTGCGCGTACCATCAATCGGGACATCATATGTGAGATATTTTTTGCCAATTTATGTTTTTGGTTTGCCGTTTTTATCTTTTTTTCTGTTATGGCTGTGGCAAAGAAAGATAATTTTTAAAATTGCGGCCGCAGTTTTGTTTTTGGCTTTGATAATTAATTCTTTCAGCGCTGTTTTTGCGCCATTGGAGGGATTGTCGGCTGTGAAAGCAACAGTTACTCAATACAGTAAGTGGCAAGAAAAAATTTATGCGCTAACAGAAAGCAACGCGGTGATTGTCACGCGCTATGCTGACAAATATCTTTTTCCCGAGCGCAAAATTATTCCCGGTTGGGAAATGATTGAACAAAAAGATGCGATTATTGTTTATTGAACAAAAAGATGCGATTATTGTTTTGGCGCGCCAAGGTCGGCCGATGTATTTGTATGATTTGAAATTGACAGCCCGAGAAGAGGCCGAGTGGCAATTATTTTTAGAGCCGGTAAAATTGAAATTGTCCGCGCCGTTAACCGACTGGGAAAATTTGGAATTGAGAAAAATTGAATAAAAAACAGGATTATGTTAAATTGAAATAGTATTTAATCCATCCATATGAACGATTGTATTTTTTGTAAAATTATTAATGGGGAATTGCCGTGCGTAAAGGTCTATGAAGATATTGAAATAATGGCCTTTTTGGACATTCATCCGGTAAATTTCGGCCATACCCTGATTGTGCCAAAGGCGCATTATATCAATATCTCCGATACACCTACTGATCTGTTGGGCAAACTTATGGTGGTGACTCAAAAAATCGCGCCGGCAATTTTAAAAGCAACCGGGACGAGCAGTTTTAATTTGGGGGTAAATAATGGCGCGCCTGCCGGACAAGTGATTTTTCACACTCATTTTCATGTGATGCCGCGCTATGAGGGCGATGGATACAAAATGTGGGGTTCCAGGGCCTATGCGCCAGGTGAGATGGAAAAATTGGGCGAGGCGGTGAAAGCGGCCATATGATCAATTGGAAAAAAATTAAAAGCGAGGTGGTGCATCAAAATCC
>JACROI010000027.1 GCA_016214465.1 Candidatus Magasanikiibacteriota bacterium | reverse complement strand
TTTGGGAATGTCTTTGCTTCAAAGGGATGTTCCTGAATGAGAACGCCCTCCACAAAGCTTTACCCTAAGGACTTATCTTCTAAATTCATTATACATAATTAATATAATGCTGTCAAGATACACAAATTTTGTCCCTTTTATGCGCTACAAAAATAAAAAAATTCTTCTTATGGGTCTGGGCGGGTTTGTAAATGGCAGTGGGGTTTCCGCGGCTGAATTTTTAGCGTCGCGTGGAGCCGACTTAACTATTACGGATTTGAAAACAAAAAAAGAATTGACCAAGAATTTGGCAGTGTTGAAAAAGTATAAAAACATAAAATATGTTTTTGGTGAACATCGGGCAAAGGATTTTGTCACGGCGGAGTGGGTGATTAAAAATCCCGATGTGCCGATGAATTCGCCATTTTTGAAAATTGCCCAAAAGAGAAAAATTCCGATTGACAACGACATTACTTTATTTTTCCGCGAATACGGCGCGGCTAATGTTATTGGCGTAACCGGCACGCGCGGCAAAAGCACCATTACGAGTTTGATTTATGAAATGGCGCGTAGGCAATATCCAAGCGCGCGGTTGGGCGGCAACATCGGCCAATCGCCTTTGCGGTTTTTGCCGCGTTTAAAAAAAGGCGCGCCTATAATTTTAGAATTATCCAGTTTTCAACTGCACAATTTAGACACTATCAAAATGAGCCCGCATGTAGCAGTTTGGACTAATTTTTATCCAGACCATTTGAATAAATATCCAACGCTCGCGGATTACAGAAAAGACAAAGAAAAAATTTTCAAATATCAAAAAGAGGAAGATATTGTAGTGTTAAATTGGGATGATAAAGTGTTAAGAAAAATTGACGAAAAATTGTCAATTCGCGATTTTGCTCCAACAATATCTTGTTTTTCTTTATCAGAACAAATCAAAAATGGGGCGTATCTAAAAGATGGACATTTTGTTTTTGCGGAAAACGGCAATGAAACGCGCGTCTGCCCGGTGTCAGCGACAAAATTATTAGGCGAGCATAATCAGGCCAATATTCTCGCGGCGATTTGCGCCGCGCGGGTGTATGGCATCAAATGGCCGGCAATTCGTGCGGCTATTTATGAATTCAAAGGCGTGCCTGATCGGCTGGAAATAATTAAAAAAATTAATGGTGTCACTTTTGTAAATGATTGCACCGCCACCTCGCCGGAAGCAGCCATGGCCGCGCTCAAATCATTTCCAGCTGGCAAAATTATTTTAATTTCCGGAGGCAACAGTAAGGGCTCATCGCTCAAAGAGCTGGCCGCTACTATCGCCGTTCGTGTTCGCGTTTTGATTTTAGTCCCTGGCAACGCGAATGAAAAATTGCGTCATTTACCCGATGTCATTCTGAGCGAAGCGAAGAATCTTCAAGAAGCAATTGCGCAAGCTTTTAAAAAAGCCACACCAGGCGACACTATCCTCTTTTCTCCTGGCCTCACTTGGCTTCTGCGACAAAATGAATTCGTCCGAGGCGAGGAATTTAAAAAGATTGTGAAAAATTTAAAAAAATAAAATATATGTTTGGAGGAGAAAAAATAAAAAAAGGCGAAGTCATTATTTATCAAGCGTCCAAAGGCGAGGCGCGTGTGGAAGTGCGGCTGGAAAAAGAGACAGTGTGGCTTACGCATGCGCAAATTGCCTTGCTTTTTGATACTGAAAGAAGCGTTATCACCAAGCATTTGAACAATATTTTTCAAAGTGGCGAATTGAACGAAAAATGCAATGTGCAAAAATTGCACATTGTAAATTCTGATAAACCAGTGAGTATTTACAATCTAGATATCATTATTTCTGTCGGCTATCGAGTCAACTCTCAACGCGCTACCAAATTCCGCGTTTGGGCCACGCAGACGCTTAAAAATCATTTGATTCAGGGTTATACAATCAACGCCAAGCGGCTGGCGGAAGCGCTAGATAAATTCAACGAGCTTCAAAATACCATTTCTTTTTTGCGTGAAAAATCGCAAAAAGAATTGTTAACCGGGCAATCCCAATAGAAGAAAATGGTTTGTATATAATTCAATTTTAGCCAAAGGTCTGACTATGTCCTGGCAACTCACCAGTTCCGCATTTCAACATAATGGAGTTATTCCATCGCGTTACACCTGCGATGGGAAAAACATCAGCCCGCCATTGGCGTGGAGTAATGTGCCGCCAGGGACGAAAAGTTTGGCGTTGATTATGGATGACCCCGATGTTCCGTTGCAAGCGAAAGTGCCTGTTTGGGATCACTGGATTATTTTTAATATTCCTGTAACAGTGACACGAATTGAAGAAGGAAAAAATCCCGAAGGTATTTTGGGAATAAATACCAATGGAAAAAATGCCTATGGCGGGCCTTGTCCGCCTGATCGCGAGCATCGTTATTTTTTTAAACTCTACGCACTGGATTCTTTGCTTACTTTGGAAGCGGGTGTTACGAAACAAGAAGTGAAAGAAGCAATGAAAGGACATGTGTTGGCGAAAACGGAATTAATTGGACTTTACAATCATGACCCAATCTGAAGCGCTGGGCATACTTAAAACCGGCGCGAATGTTTTTTTAACTGGCGAGCCCGGTTCTGGCAAGACGCATACTGTCAATGAGTACGCGGAGTTTTTGCGCGCTCGCGGCATTGAGCCGGCCATCACCGCTTCCACTGGCATTGCCGCGACTCATTTGAACGGAATGACTATTCATTCTTGGAGCGGCCTGGGCATAAAATCAAGATTGACTCGTTATGATTTGGACAAAATAGCATCCACGGAATATATTGTCAAACGGGTTAAAAGTGCTCGCGTGTTGATTATTGACGAGGTGTCAATGCTTTCTGCAGAAACATTGGCAATGATTGATGTTATTTGCCGTGAAATCAAGGATGACAAGCAGTCGTTCGGCGGGTTGCAAACCATTTTGGTTGGGGATTTTTTTCAACTTCCGCCGGTGATAAAAAATGATTTGCTCAATCGCCGTCAAACCACTCTGATCGAAGACCTTTCCGGCAGATTCGCATATGATTCTCCGGCTTGGAATCGCGCGAATTTTACTGTTTGCTATTTAACCGAACAGTACCGTCAAGATGACAAAGATTTTTTGGCGATTCTTTCAGCCATTCGGCGCAATGCTTTTAGCAACGAACATTTGCGCCATTTAGCAACCAGAAAAATTGAAATCAATGCCGCGCCTGCTAACGCTCCGAAACTTTTTTCGCATAATGTGGATGTGGATTATGTTAACAGCGAGATATTGGCTAAATTGCCAAACAGAACAAGGATATTTGATATGTCTGCTGAAGGCCCGGCAGGGCTGGTCACGATTATGAAAAAGGGATGTCTTTCACCGGAATCTTTGTGTTTGAAAACCAACGCGGCTGTGATGTTCACGAAAAACAATTTGAAAGAAGGATTTGTAAATGGTACTTTGGGAATAGTGCTGGGATTTGATAAAATGGATAACAGCCCTGTGGTTAAAACATTGAGCGGCAAACGGATTAAAGTTGAGCCAATGGATTGGACTGTTGAGGAAAATGGCTATGTTCGGGCGCGTTTAACGCAAAGGCCCTTGCGTTTGGCTTGGGCCATTACCGTGCACAAAAGTCAGGGAATCAGTTTGGATGAGGCGGTGATGGATCTTTCTCAAGTGTTTGAATTCGGGCAGGGCTATGTCGCTTTGTCGCGAGTGCGGCGATTGGCAGGCGTGCATTTGCTTGGCTGGAATGATCGCGCGTTTCAGGTGCATCCGGAGGTTTTGACCAAAGATGAAAAATTCCGCGCGGATTCTGATTCGGCAAGAATCGCTTTTGCCAAATTGGCCGGTTTGGAATTGGAAAAAATGCATCGTGATTTTTTAGTGGCTTGCAACGGCCGATTTGATTCGGTGGATTCAGGCGTGTTTGGAGAAAAGAAAAAAAAGAAAAAGAAAAAATTTAATTTATTTTAAATATGAATTACAAAATTTTAATTGGCATAATAATAGTGATTGTAGTTGGGTCAGCCGCGTTTTTTTTAATTTTTGGAAATAAAAATGATGTAGACAAAGACGCGGTAACGCCGATAGAAAAAATTGAAACTGAAACATTGCCGATTGTTTCAGAACCAAAACAAGAAGAAAAATTAATAATTAAACAAAATACTATGTCAATAGTCAAAATTAAAACTAATAAAGGAGATATTACTTTGGAATTATTTTCCGCTGACGCGCCCAATACCGTGGCCAATTTTATTACATTGGCAAAGAAAGGTTTTTATGATGGTGTAATTTTTCATCGCGTAATTAGTGGATTTATGATTCAAGGCGGAGATCCTACCGGCACCGGCGCAGGAGGCCCTGGCTATCAGTTTGCCGATGAATTAAATCCTGAAACGCCGTCTTATCAGAACGGCTATACGCGCGGAACAGTTGCCATGGCCAATGCCGGACCCAATACCAATGGCAGTCAGTTTTTTATTATGCACAAAGACACCAAACTGCCTCACGCTTACACCATTTTCGGCAAAGTGATAGCTGGCATGGAAACAGTTGATGCCATTGCCGATATGAAAGTTAATTCCTCTGATAGGCCGTTGGAAGATGTGATTATGAATAAAGTCGAAGTTGAAGAATAGTGTATGAAAATTTTTGTCCAAGCCAAACCAAACGCGAGAGAAGAGAAAATTGCCAAAATTGATGAAACGCATTTTGCAGTGGCGGTGCGCGAGCCGCCGGTAAATGGTTTAGCCAATGCCGCGATTAGAAAGGCCTTGGTCGCATATTTTAAAGTCGCGCCTTCTTGCGTGCGATTGGCCTCGGGATTTTCTTCCAGAAATAAAGTGTTTGAAATCGTATGATCGGTATTTTTGATTCCGGATTTGGCGGACTGTCAATTTTAAAAGAAATTTTAAAAGAGCCGGCAATGGCTCGGTATGATTTTGTTTATCTTGGTGACACAGCTCGCGCGCCTTATGGCAATCGTTCGCCTGAGGTGATTTACAATTGGACGGCTGAATCAGTTGAGCGGCTTTTTCAAGATGGCTGTGAGCTGGTGATTTTGGCGTGTTTTTCCGCGTCGGCAGTTGCTTTGCGACGACTTCAGCAAGAATATTTAGTGTCATTACGAGGGAGCGAAGCGACCGCGGCAATCTCGCCCGAAAAACGCATTCTCGGCGTTTTGATTCCTTTGGCTGAGGAAGCGGCGCATATTTCTCGTTTTGGATGCGTGGGAATTTTAGGCACGCGCGCCACAGTGCAATCCGGCGCTTTGAAAGTTGAATTGAAAAAACGCCGTCCGAATTTACAAATTATCGCGCAGGCCGCGCCACTTTTGGTGCCTTTGGTGGAAGAAGGCTGGATAAATCGGCCTGAAACTAAAAAAATCATTCGTTATTATCTGCGGCCGTTAAAGCAAAAGAGAATTGATACTTTATTATTGGCTTGCACGCATTATCCTTTATTGTATAAAGAAATTACAGCGGTCATTGGTAAGCAAACGCGAGTTGTTCATCCTGGAAAAATTGTAGCAAAAAAATTAGTTGATTATTTAGCGCGCCATCCGGAGATTGAATCGCGATTGGGCAAGGGCGGGGCGCGGAGATTTTTAACCACTGATAGAGTAGATGATTTTGAATGTTTGGGAAGTAGGTTTTTGGGTGAGAAGGTTAAGGCGAAATTGATTAAATTTTAAATTGTTGATATAATTTAAAAGTGAAAATATGTCAGAACAATCTGAAAGTATCCGTATTATAAAAGATAGCGTCACTCTATTGGAATTGAAAAAAATTGCTGAAGAACGATTTGGCGATATGGCTAAGGCCGTGGTGGATATTGAGCGCGCGGTAATGGCGATTGGCGGGGAGATGCACGCTGATGAAGAGCAGATTTTATTGGAAGCCGGATCCAAACAGGAAGATTTGTGGGGTGTTAATTTGTATCCGGACGCGAGCGGTGAAAATTTTGTGGAATTTGATTCTATGATCAATATCCGGCCGCGGCAAGGCAATCGTTCGCGTGGAGTGGAAAATGAAAAGATCAGAACCGCAGTTTTAGAAATAATCAAAAAGTTGGTAAAATGATATGGCGGAGTTTATTCACAAAGATTTAGCGGCCGGGCGGTGGTTTCAGATGTCTTTGGCAGAACAGCTTGGTAATGTTGGCAGTGAAGTTGGGCGAGCGGCTAATTGGTTTGGTAAAGGCAACACCGAAAAAAGTAATCGCGCGTTGGATAGGGCTTTTGATTTGCTGGATTTGACAATTGGCGATAAGCGATGGTTAGGCGCGAAACTTAAAGAATTATGCCGCGTTCGCGAAGTATTGGCCGATACATTTTATGGCGATCGCGCGTATGGCGCCACGCCGCAATCAATGGAAAAATATTTTTATCATTATGCTGTTGAAGCCAGAAATGCAGTATAAACTATGTTTGTCACTTTAATCGTTTTTATCGCAATTTTGGCTCTGTTGGTTTTGGCTCATGAAGCCGGCCATTTTGTGGTCGCTCGGAAAAATGGCATTAAAGTGGACGAGTTTGGTTTTGGCCTGCCGCCGCGCTTGTTCGGCTTTCAAATTTTGCGCCGCCATTGGCGCTGGATTTGGGGCGGACGTGAATTGACTGACGCGGAAAAGCAATCCGGCACGGTTTATTCTTTAAATTTGATTCCTTTGGGAGGGTTTGTGAAAATTAAAGGCGAAAATGGGGAATTGGCCAACGAGCCGGACAGCTTTGGCGCTAAAAAAATTTGGCAACGCGCGGTTGTGCTGGTGGCCGGGGTCTCCATGAATTTTATTTTAGCCGCGCTTTTGCTTGGCGTTGGATTTATCATCGGCATTCCGCAATCATTGGATGATGTGTATCGCGGCGCGATTATTAAAGACGCGAAGATTGAAGTGATGTCTGTTTTGTCCGGCTCGCCGGCGGAGACAGCGGGCGTTGCCGCTGGTGATGAAATTATTAAAGCCGACGAACTCGCGATTCAGAAAGTGAGCGATTTGCAGAATTATGTTGATGGAAAGCAGGGCCAGCCGGTGAAGTTTGTTTTTCAGCGCGGAGAGGAAATTATTACTAAAGAAATAATTCCTTCTAAAATGGAAATTACCAAACGCGGCGGCATTGGCATCGCGCTTTTGGAATCAGGCATTGTTTCTTATCCGTGGTATTTGGCTTTTATTTACGGTTTTTTCGCCGCTGGGATTTTCGCTTGGGAAGTGGCGCGGACTGTGTGGTTTTTGTTGGCTGGTGTTTTTCAGTGGCAAGGCGGCATGGCTGAAAATTTGTCAGGGCCAGTTGGGATTGCCGTGTTGAC
>JACROI010000012.1 GCA_016214465.1 Candidatus Magasanikiibacteriota bacterium | reverse complement strand
CGATGAAATTTTTGACATTCTAATGGGCGATGAAGTGGAGCCGCGCAAGCGCTTTATTCAAACCCACGCAAAAAGCGTGAAGAATTTGGATGTTTGACATCTTTTCCAGTGTATGGTATAATACATACATAATTAAAAAGCCCCGGAAAGGGCTTTTTAAAGACCTAAAACAAACATTATGAACATTTTAAACAAAGTTACGGAATATTTTAGAACCTCTCAAATTGAGCTTAAAAAAGTGGTTTGGCCAAGCAAAAAAGAAACCACGCGCTATTCTTTGATTGTCATCGGCATGAGTTTGTCTGTTGCCATTTTCTTCGGCGTCCTGGATTTTATTTTTAACCTTGGTTTGACCAAGTTAATCTCGCGATAATTTTTTAATATGCCAAAACAAGTATTGCAACAAGGCCGCAGATGGTATGTTTTGCACACTTATTCCGGCTATGAGGAAAATGTTTCCCGCAATTTGAAACAAAGAATTGAAACAATGGAAATGCAGGACAAAATTTTTCAAGTGCTGGTGCCGACTGAAAAGAAAATTAAAATTAAAAACGGCAAACGAAAAATCATCACTGAGAAAATTTTTCCCGGCTATGTTTTGGTGGAGATGATCGTAACTGATGATTCTTGGTATGTGGTTCGCAACACGCCGAATGTTACTGGCTTTGTGGGCTCGGGCACGACTCCGACTCCGATTGACGAAACAGAGGTTAAATCATTGCAAAAGAGAATGGGCGTGGAAGAACCGGAATTTGTGATTGATGTAGAGGTGGATTCGCCGGTGCGCATTGTGGATGGGCCGTTTAAAAACTTTGAGGGCAAGATTTCAGAGATTGACGACAAGCGCGGCAAAGTTAAGGTGCTGGTGTCTATGTTTGGCCGCGAGACCCCGGTGGAGCTTGACTTTTTACAGGTAAAGAAGATATAATAAACAACATAATTTTATGGCAAAAAAAATAAAGACAATTATTAAGTTGCAGATTCCGGCCGGCAAGGCCAACCCAGCGCCGCCGATTGGTCCGGCTTTAGGCCAGCATGGTTTGAATATCGCGGAATTCTGCCAGAAATTCAATGACAAAACTAAGCAATTGGGCGGGGACATTACGCCTGTTGAAATCACTGTTTTTGAAGATCGCACCTATACTTTTATTTTAAAAACTCCTCCGGCAGCTGAATTATTGAAAAAGGCCGCGGGTATTGCGAAAGGTTCGGGCAAGCCCCTGCAGGAAAAGGTTGGCAAAGTTACTCGCGCGCAAATTAAAGAAATTGCCGAGAAAAAAATGCCTGACCTGAATTGTACTTCAATTGAATCAGCTATGAGCATGATTGAAGGCACAGCCAAACAAATGGGGTTGAATGTAGTGTAATAATAAATAGTGGGAGGCGGTTGAAACCCGCCGTAAGAACCACTTAAATTTTATGCGAAGCAAACGTTATCTCAAATTCAAGTCCGTTGCGGACACCAAGAAAAAATATGCTTTGGCAGAGGCGGTGGAAGTAGTTAAAAAAACCGCCGGCGTCAAATTTGACGCCACAGTGGAAATGCACGCCTGCTTGGGTATTGACCCGAAAAAAGGCGAGGAGCAAGTGCGCGGCACGATTGTTTTGCCGCACGCTTTTGGCAAGTCAAAAATAGTGGCGGCTTTTGTGCCGTCCGGAAAAGAAGATGAAGCCAAGGCGGCCGGAGCGGATTTGGTCGGTAGCGAGGACTTGATTGAAGAAATAGCCAAGAGTAACAAAATCAATTTTGATGTGGCAGTGGCTTTGCCAGCAATGATGCCCAAGCTCGCGAAAATCGCGAAGATTTTGGGTCCAAAAGGATTGATGCCTAATCCAAAAACCGAAACAGTCGGTCCGGATATTAAGAAATTGGTTGGCGAATTGAAAAAAGGCAAGGTGTCTTTTAAAAATGATGATACCGGCAATATCCATTTGGCTGTTGGCAAGATTTCTTTTGACAGCGCCAAATTGACTGAAAACGCGCAGGCGGCTTTGGATGCCGTTATCAAAGGCAAACCGATTTCTTCCAAAGGCACTTATTTGAAAACAGTTGTTTTAACCTCCACCATGGGCCCGGCGATAAAATTGGCGGTGTAAAAAATATTGATTGACAATTTGATATACCGTAGTATATAAGATGTGATAAATAATAAATCCCCCGTGAGGGGGATTTATTGATGATAATCATATATCATTGCGGATTGCCGCGTGGATGTTTACAGTGGAAACAATCAACAGAAAATGGTATAATAACATTAGCTTAAGTTTGTTAGGTAAAATATTGACAATTGCGGATAACTTTGGTATAAATAAAAGTTCACAAATATGACTATATCTTTACCAAAATTGAAGGCCATAATCAAGTACTTTTGTCAAAATACCAATTCGGCATTTTTAGGGAAGACAAAACTGATGAAACTGTTCTATTTTTTGGATTTTACTCATATTAAAAAGTATGGAACAAGTATAACAGGAGAAACATATTATAATTTAGAGTTTGGGCCCATACCAACTACCATTAAAAATTTAGTTGATTCTGTGAGCGATAACCCGGAACTGGCGATGCTTTCAGATGTCATAACAATTCAATGCGAAGATGGTCATGATATACACAAAGTTGTTTGTCTGCAATTTTTTACGGAAAAAGATAAAGAGTATTTTAGCGAGGCAGAGTTTGAGATAATGGAATCTATTTGTATGAAATTTAAGAATTATAGCACTCCTCAAATAGTTGATTTTTCACACCAAGAAGCGCCATGGCGATTGACAAGACAATTAGAAATAATACCTTATACGCTTGCGGCTGAAGATCCAGATTGTTCCGTAACCAAGCGGGACATCGAATTATTATTAGATATTTAATTATGATTAGCTGTAAGTTATACTAGCGTTGTATACAGTTTGGCAG
The DNA here is from genome assembly GCA_016214465.1 of Candidatus Magasanikiibacteriota bacterium. Lineage (GTDB taxonomy): Bacteria > Patescibacteriota > Patescibacteriia > Magasanikbacterales > UBA10003 > UBA10003. The sequence continues at coordinate 105 of JACROI010000012.1, read as the reverse complement.
TAGAATAACTACTGTTAATTGTAACAACGATTATGGTAATACACAAACGAACCAGGCTAACGCCGGTTCAGAGAAAAGAACTGGTACAACGATATTATGGCGGTG
>JACROI010000037.1 GCA_016214465.1 Candidatus Magasanikiibacteriota bacterium | reverse complement strand
TTGGGACATAATTTTTGTTAAATTTTTAATTCAAATAATAGATTAGCCGACTCAGGGATTTGAACCCTGGACCTACGGTTTACAAAACCGTTGCTCTACCAACTGAGCTAAGTCGGCGCAATGGGCAGGCTAGGATTCGAACCTAGGAAGGCAAAAGCCAGCAGATTTACAGTCTGCCCCGTTTGACCGCTTCGGTACCTGCCCATGATTTTTACAAAGAACACTTCTGGCAAAATGGAGCCGTTGCGCGGAATTGAACCGCGGACCTACTCCTTACCATGGAGTTGCTCTACCAGCTGAGCTACAACGGCATTAAATTGTTAAATTTTATTCTTCCATCTCCTCAATCCTCTGCTTGAATTCCGGCAGTTTTTGATTATCAGGATTGGTTAAACGAAAACGATCATACACCTCTTGCGCCAAATCCACATCTCCAGTAATTATACTCATTTCCAGCAATTGGTCAAGGTATTTGGGATTATTGGGCTCAATTTCAGCCGCGCGGGCAAAATTTCTCAAAGCGGCTGCCGGCCGTTTTGCTGACGCGTATATCCGGCCCAAATCGTAAAATCGCACAGCCAATTTATCATTCAAACGCACCGCCTCTTCAAAATACCTGATGGCTTCTGCTTTTTTCCCCTGCGCTTCAGCCACCATGCCCAAATAATTATATACGCGATCTTCATCGGGTTTCAACTTGGCTAAAAACTCAAATGTCTCTTTTGCTTCTTTTAATTTTTCCATTGCCAAATAGGTTTTGCCAAGTCCACGATAGGCCTCGGCTTCGCGCGGATTGCTTTTAATCACTTCAATAAATAATCGTTCAGCCAAAGGCAGATCACCTGCTTCGCGGCTTTTTTCCGCGTGTTTTAAATGGTCAACATCGAGACTCGTAACCGGAGCTATGGTTGTTTTTTTCTTAGCCGCGCCTTTTTTTGATTTTGTTTCCGCCGCTGATTCTTTTACTTCTTTTCTAAATTCAGCTATCACTGATTTTTTATATTTCTCCTGCAAATTATGCACCGCCATACGAAATCTGCCCTGCGTTAAAAGCCATCCATTTTTGAAAAATCCCAAATACCTTGACCAGCTTTTTAATTTCACACCCACGCCGGCCAAATGCCGCAAAAATTTCTGAAATTGTATTTCTTCTTTAATTTTGGCCTGTTTTACTTCCGGCAATTTTTCAGTATCCAAACCAGTCATCTGCGGAAATTTGCGCGCGACAACAATTACAATCGCGGCCAAGCTGATAAAAATTAAAACAATTGGAAAAAAAGAATAAAACATATTTTAAAATTTTGCGGCCACGGCTAATAAAGACATAAAAACATCTTTCTTCGTGCTGGCGCCGCCCACTAATGCGCCGTCGATCTCCGTATTTTTCAAATAGCTCGCGATATTTTTATCATCAACACTGCCTCCGTAAAGCACGCGAACATTTTTTACACTAATCAATTTCGCGATTTTTTCTTTTATCATTTGGTGCATTTTCACTGCTGTTTCCGGATCGCAGGCATTACCTGTGCCAATTGCCCAAACCGGTTCATAAGCGATAATAATCCACTGCTCCGCTCTCAACTTCTTGCCCAATCCGTCCAAAGCGTACTCCAATTGCTCCTCCACGCGCGCGCTGGCTTTTCCTTTTTTTCTCTCGGATTCATTTTCACCAACGCATAAAATTGGAGTCAATCCTGCCACCAAAGCCGCTTTTACTTTCTTGCCAACCATCTTATCGGTTTCTTTAAAATAATTACGGCGCTCGCTGTGTCCGACAATCACATATTCGCAACCTAAATCTTTCAAATCCAATGGAGAAACCTCGCCGGTGTAGGCCCCGCGATTGTCCCAAAAACAATCTTGCGCGCCCAAACCAATGCCACTCTTTTTAGCCAACGCGCTTAATTGATTCAAAGCAATAAAAGACGAACAAATCACTGTTTTGCTTTTTTTTGCCACTGCGCCAAAAAGTTCCACCGAGTCCTTTGGCGAAAGATACATCTTCCAATTGGCGACAATTAATTTGGACATATTCCCATTATACTAGTTTTCAACATCTTCTTCAATTCCGAATTATCTTTATATGGCCCAATGGCTGATAAACGCAATCGTGGCATCTGAAACACCTGATTGGCGATTTTTTGAACCTCGGCCAATTTCACAGAGCGATAAAGCGCCAATTCTTCTTGCGGCGTCCTAATTTTCTTTTTTAAAAGCGCGCTCCGGCCATACCACTCGGCCTGGGCGCTGGAATCCTCCAATTGCAAAACCATATGCCCGGCCAAATTATCTTTAGCTGTCTTCAATTCATCGGCTGTTACACCATGTTTTTTAATTTTGACCAATTCTTCAACAATCACTTTCAACGCCTCTTCCATTCTACTTTTATCCAACCCGGCTCTGATTACCAAATTACCTGTTTCATGATAGCGATTCAAGCCAGATTGAATCACATAGGCCAATCCGCGGCGTTCGCGCACTTCGGTAAAAAGTCGCGAACTCATGGTCGCTCCCAAAATTATATTTAACAAAGCGAGAGTTGGCGAACGCGGGTCATCATAGGAAAATCCTGGAAAACCCATGGCAATGTGAATTTGATCTGTTTTTCTAAAATGCGCTAACACCTCCGCTGTTGATTTTGGCGAAAAAGAAAACTTCTGAAAAGTTGGTTTGAACTTTTTGGGTTTAATTAAAGAAAAATATTTATCAATCAGCTGATGAGTATTTTTGACAATCTTGCCAGCCACAACCAAAACCAAATTATGCGAATTGTAAAATTGATTATAATAATGAATGATCTCGGCGCGGCTTAATGCGCGAACTGTTTTTGCCGTTCCACCAACATCTTTGCCCAAAGGATGTTTTTTATACATCAATTCCTCAAATAATTGTTCAACATACATGGTTGGATTGTCTTTATACATGTTCAATTCTTCAATAATCACGCCTTTTTCCCGTTCAATTTCATCTTTGTCAAATTTAGAATGCCAGAGCATGTCCGAAAGCAAGTCCAAGGCCAGCTCGGTTTTGTTAGCGCTGACTTTTATATAATATCCGGTGTGATCGCGACCGGTGTAGGCGTTGTATTCAGCGCCGACTTTATCCAGTTCGCGCGAAATATCCAAAGTGGACGGGCGTTTGTAAGTGCCCTTGAACATTAAGTGTTCAATAAAATGCGAAACGCCATTTTGTTTTGCTGTTTCGTAACGAGAACCAACCGGAAACAATGCCAAAACAGTCACCGCTTCGGTGCCGGCGACCGGGACTGTGAGTAAATTTATTCCATTTGATAGTTTTTGTTTGTGATACATAAAACATCGGCTCGGCAGATTGTTTTTACCACCTCCCGCTCGACCCTCCTCCGCCTGAACCGCCGCCTCCAAATCCGCCAAAACCACCTCCGCCTGAACCACCAAAGCCGCCACCTCCGAAAAACATTCCACCGCGGCCGCCTTTTCCCCAGCCGTCCGGGCCTTTTTTAGACGCTTTGTAATCAATCAATAGTCCCAGTAATCCCAAAATGATTGTCAAAATTACTGCTCCAACAGTCGCGAATAAAATCAAACCGATTATTAAACCCAAAACAGCGCCGAATAATCCGCCGGGCCACCACCGTTTGCTTTTACTGAAAGAATGGGCGATAATTTCCATTAAACACAAAAACAAAAAGAAAAAAAGAAAACCAAACCGGCTGATGATATTGAAAAGATAATTTTTTTCATTTGTTGCAGTAAGTCGTCCACTTACATCTTCACCTTTGATTGCCGCCTCAATCGCGCTCACTGATTGTAAAACCCCGTTGTCATAATCGCCATTTTTAAAAGCAGGAGTCGCTATTTTATCAATAATTTGCCAAGCAATGGCATCGGGCAGAGCGCCTTCCAATCCATATCCAACCTCAATCCGCATTTGCCGATTGTCTTTGGCAATTAAAAATAACACGCCATTGTCAGCCGACTTTTTTCCAATCCCACGCTCTTCAAATAATTTCACGGCAAAATTTTCAATCGTATCGCCTTGCAAATCAGGAATCAACACCACGGAAATTTCGTGCTTGGTTTCTTTTTCAAAATTATTTAATTCCTGTTCCAGTTGCGTTTTTGCCGCCGGACTTAACATTGACGCGTAATCGTTAACAAAACCGCTCGGCGCGCCGGGATTGTAATAGGCCGAAACAACAGAAGGAAAAAAAAGTGAAAAAAATATAAATTTCCAAAACATAAATTCAAATCGAGCGGCCCTGTTTGGCAGAGCCGCTCGTTTCAACTCTACTCTAATTTCAGATCCACTTTTGGCGCTGTTTCCGCGCCCTTGACTGCCTCAAACATGGTTCGCGGGCTGAATCCAAACCAGCTGGCAATCAGATTGGTCGGGAACGTCTTAACTTTGATGTTAAACACTTTTACTGATTCATTATATCGGCTCCGCTCCACGCTAATGCGATTTTCCGCGCCTTCCAATTGAGCCATAAGTGTCTGTACTGTCTCATTGGATTTCAACTGCGGATAATTTTCAACTATGACCAAAAGTCGGGACAAAACACTTTCCACTCCATTCGCGGCAGCTACTTTTGCCTCGGGACTGACTGCTCCGGCGTATTTTGTTCTGGCCTCGGCCAAATCGCCAAACACGGTCTGCTCCTGTTTTAATACCGATTTTACGCTCTCAACCAAATTGGGAATCAAATCAAAACGGCGTTGATACTGCGTTTCCACTTGCGCCCAGGCAGTGGTTACGGTTTCATTGCCTCGCACC
>JACROI010000036.1 GCA_016214465.1 Candidatus Magasanikiibacteriota bacterium | reverse complement strand
CACAAAAACATTCCTGCTGCCAAACCAAGAATCGCATACTGGAATCCGAGCACTTTTGCCGCTTCTGGCAACGCATCAAAAAACGCTGCGCCGACAAAAATCCCAGCCGATATCACCACAAAATAATTTTTGTTTTCATTATGCACGCGTGTGTATGTGTCTCACGACACTATTTAACGCTTTCATTGATAATATTTTGAAGAATTTGATCAATTTCTTTTGGCCTTTCTCCCAAATCGGCTTGCGGAAAAAACCGCGGCAAAACAATCGGGCGCATGCCGGAAATAAAAGTTTGTCCGTCCGCCACATACACATTTATTTTACACGGCAAGCAAAGACCGATTTTAATATCCTTGTTCAGAAACTCATTGGCAAACTTTGCATTGCAAAATTCAATAATTTTAAACGGCTCTCTTTTGAAACCCTTCTCGCCCAAAGTTTTCTCTACATCGTGAACATACAAAACCCGCATGCCGGCTTTTGCAATTTCGTCTTGTACACTCTGAACCGTTTCGTCAAAAGTTTTTGCTGTGGTTTTAGTGTAATCAAAATCCATATTTTTTTGTTTGGTGGTGTTTGTTTGGAAAAGTCAGAACCCATTTTGCGAAGAACCCCCAATGACCGCCTCCGCTTCGCTCCGGCGGAACGCTCGGGCGCGGCGGAATTTCCCCCAACCCACTCCTTCCGCCGTGCCCTCGCTCCCACGGCGAAATTTTTTTGCGGCGGCATTATTCTTGGTACCTTTTCCGAATTTTTGCAACCAAAGGAGCGTATTTGGGTTTACTGTCTAATCTAACAAGTTGTTCCTCAATTCTTGTTATTACTCCTGCTTCCAATTTATAATCTCCAATCTCTTTGTTTAGATCTTCTAGGGAGCCGTCTATGCGCCAACTATCTTCATCGATAGCTTCTTTCAATAAGTCAATCGAGCCATAAATTGCCCCCATTTGTCCTTTCTGTGAGTATTTGAAAACTTCTAACTCGCGAGTTTTTCTTTTCACTTCTTTCAAGTTATCTTGTAGCGCGGTAAGTAGTTTTTTAACAGACGCAATTTCTTTTTCGGTCTCTGATTTAGAACCACTGATTGCTGTGCTTAGCGTTTTTTCCAAATCACGGACTTTATTGCTGACCTCTGCCAATATAATCGTCTTTAGGTTTGTGTCTTTTTCTTCTGCAAAGGAATCAAATTTTTGTGTAAATTCTTTTTCAAAGTTTGCTATTTTTGTTTGAATATCAGCTAAGAGTTTATCGTCCCTCTGTTTACTAAACTTAGAAAGATCCTCACTCTGTTCTTTTTTAAAAACCTCTAAATCCCCCTTAATTTCTTTTTTTGATGAAGAAAGGTTTTCTTTTACCTCTTTTTCGAGATCGGAAAGAGTTTTTTCTTGCCGTTCCAAAGTGTCTTTTAATGGCTTAAAAAAAAAAAAATAAAAAGCACCTCCCAAGAACACAAGAATAGTGACCGCAATACCAAGATACCCAAGATTGAGTGTTGCTAGGTTTTCTATCAAATCAATTATCTCGGTTATAGATATTGTAGTCGTTGCCATAATTATTTTTCCCACACAATATGCCCATTTATATCATGCTTTTCGTAAGTTTCCAAAACATCGGCACAAAATTTTATTAACTCCATATTCTTTTCGCTTTTTGCTAATTCATAAAGACGGATAAACATTTTCTTGCCTGTTTCGGTTTGCTTCAAATTCTTTTTGATAAAGTTGTGCTGTGCGCATAATGTCTGGCCATTCTCAATTGTTGCTTCTGGTCAATGTGCAAATCAATGCCATCCTTTTTACCTCTGCCACAAATTACGCACTTATACCCGTCTCTTTTGAGAATCGTTTCTTTTTGTGCAGCGGTGAAATCTTCTAACTCTCTTACATACGCTTTACTGGGGTCGTATTTATACACTCCCTTTGAAATTTTTATCAAAAATCCGCTTTGGGCCAACTGACGAATCGCACGATCTGGGTCACGAAATACATTTCCAGTTCTCTTTTTGTAAGTTGTAACAACCCAATCCACAACTTCTGGATGTTTTATATCCCGATTAGGATTTTTCTTAAAAAACTCAATAATGAGGTCTTTTTGCACATTATTATTTTTCTTTCCGTTGTCTTTTTTCATAATTTTATTTCATTAAACTTGACTGACCTAATTTTGCCTCATTGCGTAATCGGTCTACCGCAATGTTACAATACTTTTCATCAATATCAACCCCAATCCCTTTTCTGCCGTGCAAATAAGAAGCGATCAGCGTTGAGCCGCTACCCAAAAACGGGTCTAAAACAGTATCGCCGACAAAGCTAAATAATTTTATACATCGTCTTGGTAACTCAATTGGAAATGGCGCAGGATGTCCGCCGGCCCCCTTTTTACTTTGGCCGTTGAAAGTCCAAACGCCATTTGTCCAATCCATAAATTCTTGTTTGGTAATATCATTTACCCTGCTTGTCCCCGTTTTTTTCCAACTATCTTTATACAAAACTAAAATCAATTCAACTGGAGCGATAACATAGGGGGCGGAGGCAGACATAAACGAACCCCATGCGGTGCGACGAGAGATGTTGCCTTCGTTCCAAATAATTGTCGAGTGATATTTCCAACCAATATCTTTTGCAATTTTTGTAATGTCCGCACCAACTGATTTTTGACCGCCTTTATTTTTATCAAGCGGAATGTTAAGCAGAAAGCGTCCTTCATTTTTTGACAAATCAAAACATTTTTTAATCCATTTTTGAGTAAATTCCAAATAATCTTCGTAGGTTAAATCGTCAGCATGAGAATTATAACGAATGTCAACATTGTATGGTGGCGAGGTAACAATCAAATCAACTGAATTATTTGGGATTGATGAAATTTTCAAAATATCATCTTTGTAGATCAAAATATTTTCCGCTTCAAAATGTGGGCAATTGATCATTTTTTTATTTGTACTTTTTGTGATTACTGTATTTGGTGGACCCGAGGAGATTCGAACTCCTGACCTCCGCATTGCAAATGCGGCGCTCTACCAACTAAGCTACGGGCCCGATAATGTTGTCAATCATATCAAATTTTTTGAATAAATCAATTGCAGTATTTATGGCCGCATGCGTTGTCCTAGGGCTTTTTTCATGATATGTTTTATGGTACATGCTGTTTTTATCGGGCCTATAGTAAAGCGGTATTACGCGGCCATGGCATGGCTGAAGCTGGGGTTCGACTCCCCATAGGTCCACTCGCTCTGTGGGAGATGCGCAGGGCGCTTAGTTCAGTGGTAGAACGTTCGCTTCACACGCGAAAGGCCGCAAGTTCAATCCTTGCAGCGCCCATACGGTTTCAGGGTCGAGTTTCGTGTCGGGGCGTAGTATACCGGTAGTACATACGCTTCGGGTGCGTAGAGACCGGGTTCGATTCCCGGCGCCCCGACACGAAACTCGACCCGATGTTTCATGGGCATTTGCGGAAATTTTGAAAAAATTTGTAGAGACCGTGAGAGAAAAAATTTAAAAATAAACAGGGGCCTATAGTAAAGTGGTATTACGCGGCATTCGCATTGCCGAAGCCGGGGTTCGACTCCCCGTAGGTCCACCAGATAGAACTTTCGCGTTTTGGGAGAGAGATTGCCTCGGGGCTTCGCCATAATATATGACCGTATCACTTGCCATTTTTTGGATAATCATAGTTTCACTTTTTGGCGTTTTGGGTGCGTGGTACGCGCGACGATACAACCGCCCCGATGCGCTTATCGCCTTGTATGTTACGCTGGTTGTTTTTTCAAACATTGCAGTGTCAAAGACAATTGCTTTTGATTTTGGATTTATTCAGTTCTTCGCGCCGGCAACCGTCCTCATTTTTTCGGTAACCTTTCTTTTGACCGATATTGTAAACGAGCGATTCGGGAAAAAAGAAACAGAGCGAATGATTTTGATTGCCCTTTTTTCTCAAATCGCGCTTATTTGTTTTTCATATTTGGTACTGAAAGCGCGGGGCGCGCCGTTCTTCCAAAATCAGTCCGCGTTTGAAGCGCTGCTAAGCAACGCGCCGCGCATAGTCATCGCCAGTTTGATATCATTTTTTATTAGCGAAAATGTTGATGCGTATTTGTTCCACTGGTTCCGTACGCTTACCGGCGGCAAGCATTTGTGGATGCGCAACGTGTTTAGTTACATTCCTGCAATGCTTTTGGACAGCGTGCTTTTTATTACGCTTGCTTTTTACGGAGTGATGCCTATCATTCCGCTTATCATTGGCCTTTCTGCGATAAAATGGTTTGTCGGCATAGTCGATATCCCGTTTATGTATCTTTCACGCGCTATCTTGAATGTTGAAAGCAAAACATAGCAAAAAAGAGATTTTTCTGCTACGGTAGGAGTAACTTTTTTGAACTTTGAAAATCGAGAGGGGAAAGAGATGACTATCAAAGAGGTGTTTTCTGTGCTTGCCGGCGTGCTTTGCATCATCGGGTATATCCCCTACATAAACGCGGTCGTGCGGAAAAAAACGACGCCCGCACGGGCGACATGGCTCATCTGGGCATTCCTAGACATCATCACCCTTGCCGGTATGTATGCCAAAGGCGCTATCAACGGCCAGATACTTGCCGCCTTTGTGGGGGCTTCGACTGTCAGCGTGCTTTCTTTGAAATATGGATTGCCCGGATGGACAAAAATCGACAAAATGTCTATCGGCGGAGCTGTCACGGGCATCATACTGTGGGGAGTGTTTGAAAATCCGATATTCGGTATTGTGATAAGTCTCGCGGTAATACTGCTCGGTTCAATCCCCACTTTTGTGTCGGCATGGGATAATCCTGACCGTGAAAACAAAGCGGCATGGATTATTTTTTTC
>JACROI010000017.1 GCA_016214465.1 Candidatus Magasanikiibacteriota bacterium | reverse complement strand
ACTCGTCCTTTACCAAACTTGCATTGACAGAACCGTCTTCCTGCAATTTGCCTACCACCATTAATTTGTCGCCGATAGCCAATTCAGACAAATCGGCTTTACCCATGTACTTACGCACGATATTGGTGTCGGCAGTCACATGAGCAATCACTATTTTTTCTTTCACGGGATAATTGGCAAACGCTTTTTTTCCTTTACCCTGCACTTTACCCTGAACTCTTTTAACTGCCACAGTCAAATCCGATGGTACTGTCGGACTGCTCTTGGCAGTCAAATCACCATAAAAAACCACTGCGCCTTTATAAACTTCGAGTGTCTGATTATTTTCAACCGCCGCTGTTGGAGATGTCGTTTCTTCAGCCAAAACCGGCAGAACGCCCAATCCCAGCAAAGAAAACATTGTTATTAAGATAAGTAATTTTTTCATAGCTTATATATTTTTATTTTAAAATCATTTTTTATTCGACCTTTTTCCTATATTTTATTATATCACAAAAAATTAAAGTCCCAAATCTTTCAATAACTCTTTCTGTTTGCGGCTCAATCTGATTGGCGTAACCACAGTCACCTCAACATACAAGTCCCCCCGTCCCGAGCTGCGCAAATTCGTAATGCCTTTTCCTTTAAGCCGTATCATCTGGCCTGATTGCACACCTTCTGGAATGACAATTTTAATTTTACCATCTAAAGTTTCAATATCTACCTCCGCGCCCAAAGCGGCTTGAGAAAAACTAACATTATTTTTAATATGTAAATCAAATCCATCGCGCTTGAAACGCGCGTCCGGCCGCACATGAATGCGCAAATACAAATCACCAGGATAGCCGCCCTTGGGCCCAGCTTCGCCACGACCGGAAAGATGAATGGCCTCGTTGTCATCAATGCCAGCTGGAATTTTCACCGTAAATTCATCATGCTTTTTAATGATGCCGCGGCCGGAACAATGCCGGCAAATTTTTTCCGGTTTTTCTCCAACACCATCACAAGTTGGGCACTCGGCCTCGGTTTGAAATGAACCGAATACTGTACGCTGAACCTGCGTAATATGCCCGCGACCTCCACAGTCCTTGCATTTCACTGTTTTACTACCCGGCTCCACGCCTGCTCCGGCGCAAACATCGCAAGCTCCATTTTTATACAATCGGATTGTTTTCTCAACACCAAACGCCGCTTCTTTCAAATCAATTTCCACATCCACCTGAATATCCGCGCCTTTTTTAGTGCGTCGTCCGCCACGCCCACCTCGTCCGCGACCGCCTCCGCCGAAAATATCGCCAAATCCGGAAAACATATCTCCCAAATCATTAATATCAAATCCTTGCGCGCCACCGCCACTAGACCCACTAAAACCGTCAAATCCACCGCCTCCTGCCTGCGCCTGTTCAAAAGTTGAACCAAACTGATCATACTGCTGACGCTTTTGCGCGTCTGAAAGAACCTGAAATGCCTCGTTGGCTTCTTTGAATTTTTCTTCATTACCGCCTTTTTTATCCGGATGATGCTGATGCGCCAGACGCCGAAAAGCCGCCTTGATTTCATCTTGCGAGGCGGCTTTATTCACTCCTAAAATTTTGTAATAGTCCTTGGACATTTTTATTCTTTTTTGTCATTCACTACTTCGCCTTCAATCGGTCCCTCTTTGGCGCCGGCATCGCCGCCCGGAGTCGCGCTGCCAGTCGGAGGAGCATTCTTCTGCGCCTCATACATGGCCGCGCCGACTTTCTGCGCCGCCTGCGACAATTCATCAGCCGTTTTTTTAATCGCTTCAATATCAGTCCCCTCTTTTATTTTTTTCAATTCCTCAATTTTTTCCTCAATGGGCTTTTTATCTTCCGGTTTTACTTTGTCGCCGGCATCGCGCAGCATTTTTTCCGTGGTATAAATCATTGTGTCGGCCAAATTTTTGGTTTCAATCGCTTCTTGTTTTTTCTTATCTTCATCAGCGTGCAATTCGGCTTCTTTTTTCATTTTCTCCACTTCATCTTTTGATAATCCGGATGAAGCGGTGATAGTAATGGCCTGCTCTTTACCAGTGGCCTTATCCGTAGCTTTCACATTTAAAATACCATTGGCGTCAATGTCAAATTTTACCTCAACTTGTGGAACGCCCCTGGGCGCCGGTGGAATGCCGGAAAGGATAAATCGGCCTAGTGTCTTATTATCCGCCGCCATAGGTCTTTCTCCCTGTAAAACATGTATCTCCACACTGGTTTGACTATCAGCGGCTGTGGAAAACACCTGTGATTTTGATGTGGGAATGGTGGTATTTCTGGCAATCAAAACAGTCATCACACTGCCGAGCGTTTCAATACCCAAAGACAATGGCGTTACATCCAATAATAGCACATCTTTCACTTCTCCGCGAAGAATCGCGCCCTGCACCGCCGCCCCGACCGCCACCACTTCATCGGGATTCACCGTGATGTTTGGCTTTTTGCCAAAGAATTTTTCAACGGTCTGGTACACCAAAGGCATGCGAGTCATTCCGCCAACCATTACCACTTCATTAATGTCTCCGGTACTCATCTTGGCATCTTTCAAAGCGTTTTTCACAGGCGCGATGGTTTTTTCAACCAATTCACCAATCAATTGCTCCAATTTGGCGCGAGTCAATTTCATTACCAAATGTTTCGGGCCGTCAGAGCCGGATGTGATAAAGGGCTGATTGATTTCAGTTTCTTGCGCCGTTGACAATTCAATCTTGGCTTTTTCCGCGGCTTCTTTGATTCTTTGCAAAGACAAATTATCTTTGGACAAATCAATACCCTGATCTTTTTTAAACTCACTCAAAATCCATTGCATTATCACCTGATCAAAATCATCTCCGCCCAAATGAGTGTCGCCATTGGTGGAAAGCACCTGCACGGTGTCAGCCGCAATATCCAAAATGGAAATATCAAAAGTTCCGCCGCCCAAATCATACACCGCGATTTTTTGATTGACCTTTTTGTCAAAACCATAAGCCAAAGCCGCGGCCGTTGGTTCATTGATAATGCGCAAAACATTCAAACCGGCAATCTGCCCAGCGTCTTTGGTGGCTTGGCGCTGGGAATCATCAAAATACGCCGGCACGGTAATTACAGCGTCAGTAATTTTTTCTCCCAATTTTTCTTCAGCATCAACTTTCATTTTTCCTAAAATCATAGCCGAAATCTCTTGCGGGCTGTATTCCTTACCTTGCATTAACACTTTCACGCCTTCGCCCGATTTTACAATTTTATACGGCATGGTTTTCAAATCGCGCTGAACTTCCGCGTCATCCCAATGACGGCCAATCAATCGCTTGATTGAATAAAGCGTGTTTTCCGGATTAGTGACTGCTTGGCGCTTGGCCAATAAGCCGACAGGTCGTTCACCATTTTTAGATACGGCAACAATTGACGGCGTGGTGCGCGCGCCTTCTTTATTTTCCAGCACTTTGGGTTGGCCGCCCTCAACTACGGCCATGCAGGAAAAAGTCGTTCCGAGGTCAATGCCTAATACTTTGGACATATGTGTATAACTTAAATTAATAATTATTTATAAACAAATTTTAATCCACATTTCAACCCCTTGACAAACCACTGGCTAGAATACTATAATACAATCATCACGATGAGAGGCTACCCAAAGGGTTCGTCCCGCGGTTATGCCTATCTTTTATTTTTTCTCTAATTGATTTTTTAAAAACTTCTTCGTCTCCTGATCAAAATCGGAAATATAGTTTTTATCTTCCTGTTTTCTAAATTTTTTAAATTCTCTGAATGCTTTTTGGTCGGCAATTTTCTTGCTTATCTTTCCGGCATTTTTTAAAATATCGCGTTCGCTTAACCGCAGAAAATCATCAAATTTAACCACCCAATCCTTCATCGTAATCGCCATTCTGCTCTGCGCTTGCAATTCGGCAAAGGACAAATAAGCGTCAACTACCAGATTAAGTTTTTTCAACTCGCTCTCACTCAAGTAATTTTTTGCAACAGTGATATCGGCTTCGCGCACGGTTTTTCCATTAAAACTGGTCAGCCCCATATGCGGCTTTTTGGCGTCAACTCGCAGAGCAATGATTTCCGCCGCCGTGTGTCCGTGGATAGCATAATGCATTTTGTTTTGCACAGTGGCAAAAAATTCTTGGGTGATTTTCGCGTCTTTACGATAATCAACGCTGGTGGAATAAATATCGGTAATTTTTTGATAAAAATTGCGCTCGGACGCGCGAATGGCGCGGACTCGTTCTAACAATTCATCAAAGTAGCTGTGTTTTCTGCCATCGGCTAGACGCTCGTCATCCAACACAAAACCTTTAATGATATATTCCCGCAATTTCTGCGTCGCCCAAATGCGAAATTGCGTGCCGCGCAAAGAATTGACCCGATAACCAACAGAAATAATCGTGTCTAAATTATACAGTTTTAGCGGTCTTTTTACACTTCTGGCGCCTTCCATCTGAACTACCGAGGAATCCTCGGTAGTTGCTTGTTCTGACAATTCACCTTCCGAATAAATATTTTTCAAATGCAAACCAACGTTATCTATGCTGCAATCAAACAAATCCGCCATCTGTTTTTGAGACAACCAAACCGTTTGGCCGTCTATCGGCACTTCAATCTTGATATTTCCGCCGTCTGGGGCGTAAATAATAATTTGCTTGTCCTCCATAAAATTGACTTAAAATTAAAACCCCGCTGTGCTCCTTGGCGGGAGCAGAGCGGGTGATTTTAGCTATTAACAACATAGCATACCACCCGCAATCGTATCAAGTGAATAACTGAATCACCGCTTCCGCTGGGATGACGCTTCGCGTCATTTATTCTTCATTTCCACCTTGATTGTTCTGGCCTTGATTTCCGCTGCTTTGGGAATAATAATTTTCAACATCCCATTTTCAAATTCAGCGCTGGCGCCGTCTTCTTGCACTTTTGTTGGCAAAGCAACTTGGCGATAAAACGAACCGGAACGCACTTCTTTGCGATAATAATTTTTCTCATCAACTTCCGATTCTTTTTTGCTTTCACCCTTCACTGTCAAAACGCCGTTCTGCACTGTCACTTCCACATCTTTAGGGTCAATGCCGGCCAAAGGCGTTTCCGCCACCACCGCGTCTTTGGTTTCGTACACATCAATTGCCGGAGTAAAACCGCTGGAACCGCCGGCTATTGACTGCAAACCGCTCTCAAACATTTTGTCCATTTCATCTGCCAAAGACGGCATGAGAAACGGAGACCATTTGATGATAGACATATTGATAATATCTTTCTCCCTCCTTTTTACGTCATTGCGAGGCCGAACGACCTGCCTGCCGGCAGGCAGGCAGGAGTGAGGCCGTGGCAATCCCGTGAATCAACGAGATTGCTTCACGCCCGATAATATCGAAGGCTCGCAATGACAATTTTATTATTTACAAACAATCACTTTCGCTGCTTTAATCACCTTATCACCCATTTTATACCCGCCGTCAATTTCTTTTACAATTTCACCACTGACACCACCCTCAATTTCTTCTTCGCCCACTGCTTCGTGCAAGCTCGGGTCAAATTTTTCGCCAACTGTTTTAATTTCTTCAATTCCCAATTGTTTCAATGTTTCAGCAAATTGTTTTTTAATGTGTTCTACGCCTACCAACCATTGTTCAACTGCCTTGCTGTCAGCTGTGTTTGGCCGGTGCGCCAAGGCCTTTTTATAATTATCATAAACTTCAATAAAATTCATCGCGGACATTGCTTGCGCGAATTGCGCCATTTCCGCTTTTTCCCTGGTTGTTTCTCTTTTCAAATTGTCATAATCAGCCAATGCGCGCTTCCAATTGCTCAAATAGTCCTCTTGATTGATGCAATGCAAATGCGCCAAATACATATTGATGGTCTTGATTGTAAAAGAATCAATTTTTAATTCTTTAAGCGCTTTTTCCGGCTGAATCCAAACATATTCCGTCATCTCGTCGCTTTTTTTAATTTCACCTCCGGCTAAACGAGCGCAAAAATCCAAAAAAATAAAATGCCTTGGCTTATGAAAAGATGGCGGATTAATGGCATCCTGCCAACCTAAAAATTCTATTTTATCAATTTCCAAGCCGGTTTCTTCTTTAATCTCTCTTTTCAACGCTTCTTCGCTGGTTTCACCCAATTCCACGTGTCCGCCGGGAATCGTCCATATTCCATCTTTCCATTTGGGGCATTTGGTCAATAAAATTTCTCCTTTTTCATTATAAATAATAGGCCCCACTGTCGGTTCTGGAAAAATTTGTTCTCGCTGGCCTGACTTGTTTTGTTCATCACTCATAAATTTTTAACAAAATTAACTAATTCCAAATTTTTCTCGTAATCCATTCTCATTGGGCCCAAAATGCCGAATAATCCATTATCGCGGATAGGCGCGGCGATAAAACTGCACATCTTGCCAAATGGATTTTCCGAGCCGATTAAAACTTTCTTGCCACTACCAATTAATTCCAAAACCTGTGGTAGCATTTCCTCGCAATGATCCAAAATTTGCGAAACAGAAGTGATACTTACCTGCTCGCTAAACTCCGGCTTGGCGAATAAATTGGAAAGTCCGGTAAAATACAATTGATTTGGGCTAAAAGCAACTATTATCGCTTCCTGAGATATTTCCGCTGAAGCTCGCGCGGACGCTTTTACTTGCTCATCGCCTTTAAATTTTTCAACCGCCGCAGCAATCTTTTTATCTGTTTTTTCATCGCGCTTATCCGTGTCCACAAAATTTTCCACAAAAAATTTATAACCCTTTTCTGTTGGAACGCGTCCGGCTGAAATATGCGGCTGATAAATATAACCGTCGCTTTCCAAAGACATCATTTCATTGCGAATAGTGGCGGAAGAGACATCGCCGAATTTATCAGCTAAAAACAAAGAACCCACAGGTTCGGCCGTGGACAAATATATCCTTACAATATGCTTAAAAAGCTGCTCCATGCGTTTATCCATAGCTATTAGCACTCGCACCAATAGAGTGCTAATACCATTATATTCACTGGCCAAAAACCTGTCAAGAGCCCGCCTTTTGTGATATAATACCTGTGGATAAGTCAAACGCTTATCTTTAATTCTTAATCTTAAATTAATCTATGAGAAAAACATTTCCAATCATGGCAACGGCAGTGGCTATTTTCTCCCTGCTGGCTATAGCAGCGGCCAATGCTCAAACCGAAGAAAAACCAGTGCCCACCACTCCTCCTGTAATAATGGATGAAAACGGTAATGGCAATTTTGATAAACCATCAATAAACAATCAAGAAATTAAGGACTTTCAGCGCGAATTCCGCGATCTCCAAAACCAAGCCAAAGAGATATTGAAACAACTGGCGCAAATGAAAAACACGGAAGAGTGGCAGGCCACGATTAAAGAAATAATGTCATCGGCCATTGAATGCGTGGCTCAATTTAATCAGGCGCCAGCTGATGAAAAACGCGACATTATGGATGATTGCCGAGGCAGACGGCTTTGGGAAGATATGAATGATATCCGCGAGCAGTTCGTGCCGCCGCAGGAAATAAAACAGGTCTTGCAGGAAATCAAAAACCAAACGCGCGATTTGTTGCGCTACAAAAAACAATTGCCTAAATCTGGCGCCGGTGGCAACATTGCTGAATTGATTGACTCTCTGCTTCTCCAAATTGAAGCGTTTAAAAACAACATTATCAACAGCGTTGGCCGAGACCAGCGCGACGCTATGCAGGAATTCCGGGATGCCCAGATGTGGGACGAACTAAACAAAATACGAGCGCAAGTGGAACTGCCTAAAGAAATGAAAAGCGTTCAGAGCGACTTAAAGATAGTTGTCAAACAAGTGAAGACCAAGTCCTACAAAAACGCCTTTGCCTTTTTTTCCGTTGATGAAGAAAAACTGCAAAACGCTTTGAATAACAAACAAGCGACAGTGGCGCAAATCATGAGTTTGATTAACGAAGGCAATGCGGAAGACGCCTTTGCTTTAGTGGAAGAAGACATTCATCAGGGCTGGCATCCGGGCGACCTACGTCATTTGACTGATATGTTGCGGGAAACGCACCAACGTTTAAAAATGATCCGGGACGCGGATATGCAAGCGCAAGTGAAAGAAGTGTTGTCTCCCATTATAGATACTTTAAACGCGGGGGATATTCGCGAAGCGCGCGACGCCATGGTCCAATTTGGAGACCAAATGCGAAAATATGAACGGCTTTTCCAGAAATATATTGGCCGCGAAGGCGAGATAGATGAACGCACTTCCCAAGCGCTGGAAAAACTGGAAACATTGATTCAAGAAAAACTTAACAAAGTAGAGACAAACCCAAAAGAGGCGACGCCCGCTAAACCGGTTGAATAAATCAAATAAAAACACCTCCGACATAAAATCGGAGGTGTTTTTTATTGGTGTTTTCACTTTTTTTTCTGGCGCTTGCTAAACAAACATCCGCAATAATTCTGACGATAAAAATTGTGTTCTTTGGCCAGCTGATAAGCCGCTTCCTGTCCTCCGGCTTTTTTCCAATCGACCTCATAGAATTTCACCCCGTATTTTTCAGCCGCCTGCTGACCCAAAGGATTGATCACTTCGGCTTTTTTATTACGCCCCATGGTTAGGGTGGTGGCAAAAAAATCAAAACCATTTTCCTTGGCATAACGCGCGGCTTCTTCCAAGCGCAGACGCCAGCAAATCACACACCGCGCTCCACCCTCCGACTCATGTTCAAAACCTTTCACGGCCTCGGCCCAATGATTGTGTCCTGCCGGACCTTCCACAAAAGGCAGGCCGATTTCCTCGCACCATGCTCGCGTGGTAGCGCGCCGCCGTTCATATTCTTCCAATGGCTCGATATTGGGATTGTAAAAATACGCGGTCACTTGAAAATCGCGGCGCAAAACATTCAGCACCTGGCCGGAGCAGACAACGCAACAAGTGTGCAAAAGAAGACTGGGCATAATATAATTTACAAAATTGGTCCTAAAATTTTTCCAATCCACTCCAAAAATTTTTCTCTGATCGGGCGCCTGGCCCAATGCAGAGGCCGAAACAAAAGCGAATTTTTTCTCCAATTATGAAAAATCTTTTTCAAATCAACAATCATGCTTTTGTCGGTAAAAATCAAATTGGTTTCATGATTGCGATAAAATGACTGATAATCAAAATTACTGGAACCAATCATGGCCCAATTACCATCCACCATCATTGCTTTGGCGTGGATCATCTTTTTGACCAAATAAACTTTTAAACCGATACTGGCGAATAAACTCCAATAAGCCCGCACGGCGTAATTAAGGAAAAAAAGATCCGTGCGCTTTGGCAAAATCAAATCAATTTTCACTCCGCGTTGACGCGCTTCAATCAAGGCCTGCAAAAATTCTTTATCCGGTAAAAAATATGGATTGACAATGGTGAGTGTATGACGCGCCCGTTTGATGGCGTTTAAATAAATCTTGCGCACCGAAGAAAAATTTTCTCGCGGCTTGTGCCAAAGAATACGCCAATATTTTTCTTTAATTAATGGAATATAAAGAAGCGATTTTATTTTTTCCAAACGACCGCCGCCGACCAAATATGAATGAGCGAATGATTTTAACAAATGCCTTACCATTGGCCCTTTCACTCGCGCATGCAAATCAAACCAGCCGAAAGATTGTTTTTTAACATTCACGCCGCCGATAAAACCCACTTTTTCATCAATAACCAAAATTTTGCGATGATTGCGTTCCAACCATCGCCGCGTCTTGCGCCAAAAAGATGACAATTCCACCGGATTGAAATAAATCACCTCAATTCCGGCCTCGCGCATTTCTTTCATTATTTTTTCCTCAAAACCAAAACTGCCCACCGCGTCAATTATCAATTTCACCTCCACTCCTTGCCGCGCCTTGGTTTTTAATTTTTCAATAAACGGCCAAGACAAAGAGTCCTTTTCAAAAATATATGTCTCCCAATAAATTGATTTTTCCGCCTGGCTCACGGCCTCAAACATGGCCTGCAAAGCCGAGCGGGTGGTGGAAAAAAATTGATATTCACTGTTCGCGTTCATACAACTTTATTGTAGAAGATTAAACGGAAAAAAGCAAACAAAAACAGAGAATCAAAAAAATTACACCATTTTAATCGGAGTAATTTTTTTATCTGATAAAACTGTATTTATTACTATCTGGCCACATTAATCGCGCTGCTGCCTTCTGGCACGCAATATGGCCGGAAGTAATCAATCCGCTTAAATCAAGACAAGCCGCGGCAGTAGAGATGGCTGTGCAACCGGTATCACAACCACTTCCATATTGGCACAAACCTTATTATCTTGCCGTTCACTCTCTCTTCTCCCTCAATTTCAGAATTTATTATAATTCCTTCTTTCTTTTTCAACGCCTCCATACCCTTAAGCAAACTCTTAATCTCTCTTTCTTTCGTTTTTGGCTGCTGAATATCCCACGCGACTTGAATAAGCTGTTTAACATCGGTCTTTTCTTTAACAATAAAATCAATCTCGCGGTGCTGGTCGTCTTTCCAATAATAAATTTCAATGTCCGGATTTGAGAACGCGCTATGAAGCAATTTCAAATACACCGCGTTCTCTGCCAATTTGCCTATATTCTCGCTGAATTTAAAACCAATTATATTGGCAAGCCCCGGGTCAATGGCATATATTTTGCGCGGGCTTTGGTCTTGTTCTTTAATCTTGAACGAAAACCTTTTGTTAAAAAAAAGCAGGTAAGCATCTTCCATGGCCTGGGAAAATTTTTGGATGGTATCCGCGGATATGCCCAAAAATTTTTCTGCCGAACCGAATGTAATTGGAGACGAGATATTGGAAAAATAAAAACGGAGCAATTCTTTAAGTTTTTCGCCCTTCCGTATTTTATGGCGTCGGATTAAATCCTTTTCAATTAAATCGTCAAAATATGTCAAAAGAATTTCTTTTTTATTTTCGCGGAGTACTGCTTCTGGAAATCCGCCATATTCCATATAATCGCGAAGATATCCTCTGATCGCAATTTCATTTGAAAGCATTTCCATATCATCTTTGACGGACAAGCCGCGAAATTGCAAAAACTCTTTAAAAGAAAGCGGTAAAACCATCAAATCCAAATGCCTGCCGGTAAGAAGAGTTCCTAATTCTTTGCTTAACAATTTTGCGTTAGAACCAGAGATAACAAGATTACCCTTCCTAAGCTCGTGAAAAGACCCGGCCCATTTTTCCCAATTGGCAACTTCCTGCACTTCATCAAGGAAAACGAACGGTCTTCCCTTTGGTTTTACAAACTCAAGATATGTCTCGTAGATTCTATCTAAAAATTCAGTGTCCAGTTTTGGAAAACGCGGGTCTTCAAAATTTATAATGAACACATCGTTTGCCAAAACGCCGCCGGCAACCAGTGACTTTGCCAATTGACGCATGATAAACGACTTGCCGCTTCGCCGCGCGCCAGTTATGGTGATGACCTGCCCGCTTTTCAAAAAACTTGTCAGTTTGTCAATATAAAATTTTCTTGGCATGCCGGTCTCAATGTCTTTTTGCCAAAAATTCCAATCCAAGAGAATTTTGAATATAGCTTCTTTGGTCATAGAATAGATAAGTAATATAGTTGCTAATAGGTGATTTTAATGAATTTCGCCTAATATACTACAATTATTAGTCAATTTTCAATATTTGTCAAATACACTTATCCACAGCTATTTTTAGCCCCATGGGGATTTGAACCCCAGTTTCTTCCGTGAGAGGGAAGCGTCCTAGACCGGGCTAGACGATGAGGCCGTAAAAACTATTTATTTTTCCAACTGGCGTCCTGTCGGCAAACCAATTTTTTGACGTCGGCCGGTTCAGCCATCAATCTCACAACAATCTTCTCCATCCTAACACCTTGCGAGCCCTTTATCAATATCAAATCACCGGCGTGTATATTTTCCTGCAAAAATTGACCGGCCTCAATGCTATCTGCAAACTGAACAATTTTGTCTTCAGCCATCCCTCGTAGCCGAGCCGCTTCAGCCACAATTTTAGCTCTTTCCCCAACGGCAATCAGCAAATCAATTCCCAGTTCCGCCACCTTGGTTCCAACTTCTTGATGCGCCTCAAAAGCATAGCCCCCCAATTCCAACATATCACCCAATACTGCGATGCGCCTACCACTTTCCATTATTTTTATTTCCGACAAAATCCGCAAGGCCAAGACCGCTGCCAATGGCGATGAATTATATGAATCATCAATAATCGTCATGAATTTCATACCAGGCAACAAACGCATGCGCGATGGCGGCGGATTGTAAAAACGCAAACGCTCACTGATTTCCACTAAATTCAAACCGTAGCTCAAACCAACCGCGGCCGCGGCCAAAGCCGCGTAGACATGTTGCGTACCAACTACTTCTGGCAAAAACACCGGCACCACAGCGCCTCCATATTGAATTTTAAAATTCACGCCTTTTGTTTGCAAAAACTCTTTGTCCATTTCTTGAATGATATTAAAATCCACCGCCCGCACCACGGCTTTTTCACCAAAACCAAACGAAATTGTCTCGGCTTCTGTTTTTGCCTTCATGGCCAAAACTTTTTCATCATCAGCATTTAAAATCGCAGTCGCGTCTTTTTCCAAATGCGTAACAATAATCTGTTTTTCTTTGGCCACCTGATTAACTGTTTTGAAAAATTCCGTATGCGCTTGAGCCACGGCGGTAATCACACCAACTTTGCACGGCGCTAAATTGGTAAGATAAAAAATATCACCTGGGTGATCAGCTCCCATTTCCAAAATTAAAATTTCCGGATATTGTTTGTCGCGCCGCAGTAAAAGTAAAATTCCGTGCAAAAAAATCTCCAACCATTTTATTATCGAACGCCCGCCGCTTTCCATTCCAAGAATTGTCAGAGGCAGGCCGATTTCATTATTGTAATTTTTAACATTGCGGCAACAGCGGAATTTTTCCGCCAGAACGGCAAAAATCGCCTCTTTGGTGGATGTTTTGCCAACCGAACCGGTGATACCAATAACTTCCGGATGATATTTGCGCAACACCGCTTGAGAAAGCCAACGCAGGATAAATTGGAGGATGTGTTTCATATTGTCATTTATTCGGCGGGATTTCCAGATATTGCAATAAAAACTTGGCAATCTTGCCAAAAATCGGCACGGCTGTGTATTCAGCGTACATCCGCTCAGGCTCCTCATACTTTACTAACATAACAAAGGCGGGGTCGTCAACCGGTCCAAAACCAATAAATGTCTGATTAGTGGAGCCATCGAGATATTCCCCGTTGGGACCTGCAATCTGCGCCGTGCCGGTTTTGCCGCCAATATAGTAACCGGCCACGCCAGCTTGCTTACCATGCCCATCGCGCACAACGGTCGTTAGCATTCCGCTCAATAGCCGCGCGGCTCGCGCTGAAATAACTTGTCGCACCAACTTGGGATTTTTCTTTTCCACAACGCCGTCCGGTTGTTTGATTTCCGATACAATATATGGCTGAAATAATTTCCCCTGATTGGCAATGGCACCAAAAGCCGAAACCAATTGCATTGGCGTGGCTGTAATGCCCTGCCCGAAAGAAGCCGTGGCCAAATAAATTTCTTTTTCTTTTTCCAAAGAACTTATATTCCCCGTCACCTCGGTGTCCAATTCCACGCCGGTTGTCACACCAAAACCAAAATCCCGCGTATAATTTTTAAAATCCTTATGACCAATGGCGTGAGCGGCAAAATATGCGCCGGTATTGATTGATTCTTTTAAAACTCCGGTCATGGTTTGATTGCCATAACTTTTATTCGCCGCATTTTTAATGATTTGGCTGCCAAGCTGAATAAAACCTTTATCAAAATAGATGGTGTCCGGCGTTACCGCGCCCGCGTCCAAAGCTCCGGCCATGGTAATGGCCTTAAAAACCGAACCTGGCTCATAAGCTGTAAAAATAGCTGAATTATTAAAAACACTGATATTTTTTGTTTTTTGATAACTATTCGGGTCAAAACCCGGCGAATCGCACATGGCCAAAATCGCGCCGGTTTTGGGATTTAAAATTATTACTGTGCCGCCTTTGGCTTTGTATTCAGCAATTCCTTCTGATAATTTTTGGCAAGCAATGTATTCTATGGTTTTGTCAATTGTCAAAACCAAATCAGCGCCATTGGTCGCTTCCTCCACTTCACGCCCGGCCAAAGGCAGCCAACCGCCAGTAGCATCGCTTTCGCCAAGCATATACCCCGGTTTTCCAGACAACAAATCATTAAAATATCCTTCCAAACCATAATGCCCCACCGGCTTGCCATCATCAGAGAGCCCTGAAAAACCAACAACCTGACTGGCCATTTCTTTTTCCGGATAAAAACGAGCTGGTTGGCGTTCAAAATAGATGCCGGCCAATTTTTCCAATTTTAATTCTTCCACCGCGGCCAAATCAACTTGTTTTTTAATAATTTCGTAACGACTGCCGGAATTTTTTAACTTAAACGCCACTTGCATTTCGTCAATGTCCAATTTTTTCGCCAATATCCGCGCGGCGTGGCTTGGACTGACATCCGCTTTGGGATCATTAATTATTTTTGGGTCGGCCACTACAATAAAAGTGTCTTTATTCAAAGCCAATGGCGCGAGCTCGCCTGTTTTTTTGTCATTTTGAAAAAAAATACGCCCGCGCTCGGGCAGTAACTCTTTTTTTAAAATATGTTTGTTTTCGGCCAGGGTGGAATAACGCGCACCCTGCCAAATTTGTAAAATAAAAAGACGGGAGATAATCGCGAGCGCGAATAAAACAAAGCCAATTTTAATTACGAACATTCTGTTGTCAGATGTTATCAACGAGCGTTTTCTGCGGTAATTCATAATTAAAGCCGTCCAACCGTATCGCTTAGAAAAGCACCTCGGAGGCCGAGCGGGCATGGTGTCGAGTCCGCCAGCTGGCGGACGAGACGAGCGAGGCCGAGAGATGAGCGGCATTTCGTCCGCTGGACGAAATGACCGCGTCTTTTCGTGCGATACGGCTGGATGGCGCTTTACACATATCTTCTTTTAGTTCCGCCGCCCAACCGTTTTTTGACCACATCTTCCGTAATCAATCCGTCTTTCACCAACGATTGCATGTCATTTTGCAAACTAATCATCCCCTCTTTGGCGCTGGTCTGAATCACTGACTCAATCTGCGCGATTTTATTCTCGCGAATCAAATTAGCCACAGCCGGAGTATTGATTAAAATTTCCCGCGCGGCCACCAGCCCGTTATTTTTCATTGGCAAAAGCTGTTGAGAAATCACCGCTTTTAAAACCGCCGCCAATTGCACCAACACCTGCTTTTGCTTGGAACCCTCAAACACATCCACAATGCGCTCCACTGATTCAGCCGCGCTCGGCGTGTGCAAAGTGGAAAAAACCAAATGCCCTGTTTCCGCAGCTGTCAGAGCCGCCGCGATAGTTTCCGGATCGCGCATTTCACCAACAAAAATCACATTTGGGTCTTGACGCAAAACATATTTCAAAGCCGTATGAAAATCTTTTGTATCAATTCCAACTTCCCTCTGCTCAATCAAAGATTTTTTATCTTCAAAAACAAATTCAATCGGGTCTTCAATTGTCACAATGTGCGCTTTGCGTTCCTGGTTAATCATTTCAATCATTGAAGCAATGGTAGTTGATTTGCCGCAGCCAGTCGGGCCAGTCACCAACACCAAACCATCTAAAATTTTGGGCAATTGCATCATTGTTTCGGAAAAATGCAAATCCTTTGGCGTTGGGATGTCTTTTGGTACCACGCGCGCGCTCAAACCAATCCTCCCCTGTTCTTGATGTAAATTTATTCTAAAACGAGTGCCTTTGATTTCATAACTAAAATCCAACTCTTTATTTTCGTCAAACCGTTCTTTTTGCGCTTTACTTAATAAAGGATTGATGCCGGCACCCAATTCAGCGGCGGAAATCGCCGCATCTTCAACATCTTCCAATTGGCCTTTCACGCGCAACATTGGCTTTTCTTCGCCGACCAAGTGCAAATCAGACGCCTCTTTTTTAATCGCTAATTCAAAATATGTTTTAATTGGTTTCATAGTGGATATTTTAATTTCACTGCTGTTTATTTTACCACATCTTGCTTTTTGAGGCAATTTTAGATATAATTGGCTGACAACGGGCTGTAGCGCAGTTGGTAGCGCGCATGGTTCGGGACCATGAGGTCGGGGGTTCGAGCCCCCCCAGCCCGATTGAACGAAGTGAAAATGTGGACGCCAAAGTAGATATGTTTGACTTAATCGCCATTATTAAAACTACCGGCTATATCGGTATTTTTTCAATTATTTTTGCCGAATCAGGCCTGCTCATCGGCTTTTTTTTCCCGGGGGACAGTTTGCTTTTCACCGCCGGTTTTTTGGCCTCGCAGGGATTTTTGCGCATTTCCATTTTAATGGTCGGCTCTTTTCTTGCGGCTGTTATCGGCGACAGTGTCGGCTATTCTTTTGGCTATCGTGTGGGTCCAAAAATTTTTAAAAAAGAGGACTCTTTATTTTTTCACAAAGACCATTTGACGCGCGCGCAAAAGTTTTATGAAAAACACGGGGGCAAGGCGATTATTCTCGCCCGTTTTATGCCGATTATCCGCACTTTTGCCCCGATTCTGGCGGGCGTAGGAAAAATGCGTTATGGCGCTTTTCTTTCTTACAATATCGTTGGTGGATTTCTTTGGTCAATCGGCTTGAGCGGCCTGGGATATTTTCTTGGCAGTACCATTCCCAATGTGGATAAATACCTTTTGCCGATTATAGTTTTAATAATTTTACTCTCCATCGCGCCGTCGGTTTATCATATTTTAAAAGACCGTGCTCTGCGCCAACATTTTTGGCAAACGGGCGTGAAAATAATAAAAAAAATCAGCGGATCGCACACTTCTTAACCCATTTCTCGCATTCTTTTGCCGCTTGTTGCAAATCGGTATCGCTCAAAGATGTTTGATTTAAAAAATCAGCGCTTACTAGATTCTCACGAGGAATAAATTTTTGCAACACAAAAATCTTCGCGCCGTCAATCATGCGCGCCATCTCCGCGATATCCTCAAGTGTGTGCCAACCATGAATCACAGTGGAGCGAAATTCATAATCAACTTTGCTGTTTTTTATTAAATCAATGCTTTGTTTTATCGCTTCCAAATTCACCGGACATTCGGTGATTTTTTCATATTTGGTCAATGGCGCTTTAATATCCATTGCCCAAAAATCTACCAACTTTTCCTGATTCAACGCCGCTATCATTGCGGGATTTGTGCCATTGGTGTCAATTTTTATTAAAAACTCCAACGCTTTTATTTTTCTAATAAATTCGGGCAAGTCTGGCTGAAGCGTGGGCTCGCCGCCGGTAATCACCACTCCTTCCAGCAATCCCCGCCTCGATTTTAAAAAATCTAAAACTTCTTTTTCGGATATTTTTTGATAGCGCTTTTCTTCCACTTTTACTAATTCCGGATTATGACAAAACCCGCAGACAAAATTACAGCCAACGGTAAAAATAATCACCGCCACTTTGCCGGGATAATCCAAAAGAGTTATTTTTTGCAATCCACCGAGTAACATACAAAAAGCAAAAACCCGCGTGAGCATGGCCGGCAGGTTTTTGTCCCTCTTTTTTAACATTTAACTCGCCAATTTAACCGACTGTTTCCGTTAACTGTTTGTTATACTCGCATCGGTCATAAAACTCGGCCTTCTTGCCCTTGTTCCATTGAGTCACCGGTCGCAAGTATCCCACAATGCGGGAATAAACCTCGCAGGGTTGCCTTTTGGCGGACAAATCATTGCCAGCCAATAAATCGTTGTCTTGCATATATCCTCCAATTAAACAACTCCTTGGCTTAAATTGCCGCGGCAGCTGTTTGATTAATATTTTGATTAATTGTTTGTTGTATTGGAATTTCTTTTTTTCCCGCGGAATAACCGATTTCCTCATCGCACTTGGGGCAGAAAAAATGCTCGCCGGCCATATATCCGTGTGACGGGCAGATGCTGAAAGTCGGTGTCAAAGTGTAATATGGCAAATGAAAATTATCAGCGATTTTTTTCACTAAATTTTTGCACGCGGTCGCAGATGGCAGTCGTTCGCCGATAAATCCGTGCAAAACCGTGCCGCCGGTGTAGCAAGTTTGCAAATCATCTTGCAATTTCAAGGCCGCGAAAATATCATCAGTGTAGCCGACCGGCAGATGCGATGAATTGGTGTAATAAGGGTCAGCGCGCTTAACGCGATAGGCCTGTTCATTGGCGCAGATGATTTCCGGATATTTTTCTTTGTCTTTTCTGGCAAAACGGTAAGAAGTCCCTTCAGCCGGCGTGGCTTCAAGATTAAACAGCATATTGTTTTCTTCCTGATATTTGCCCAATCGCTCGCGCATAAAATGCAGGACTTCTTTGGCAAAGGCGTGGCCTTCAGGAGTGGTGATATTTTTGTCCGCGCCCAGCAAATTGACCGCCGCTTCATTCATGCCGTTAATACCAATAGTGTTAAAATGATTTTTCCAATACTGGCCGAATCTTTCTTTAATCAGCGCGAGAAAATATTTAGAATATGGATAAAGTCCCTGCTCGGTGAATTTTTCAATAATCTCCCGTTTTATTTCCAATGATGTTTTGGCAATATCCATTAAATTGGAGAGGCGGCTAAAAAATCCTTCTTTGGACTTTTCCAAATAACCAATGCGCGGCAAATTTATGGTTACCACGCCGATGCTTCCGGTCAAAGGATTGGCGCCGAACAATCCGCCGCCTTTCTTGCGCAACTCGCGATTGTCAATACGGAGACGGCAGTTGTGCGTCAAAATGCCGGTAGTGCCAACCGTAAATACCGGCTCGTCATTTTTCACTTCAAAACAATAAGCGACGGATTGGCCTACATTTTCAATGGACTTAATTCTGATCCACAATTTGTTTTGAGATTTAAACCAGAACTGGCCGTATTTTTTTCTATTCAATTGATAAATAAGAACGGCGTAATTGGGTTCTTGCCCAAAACGGCCGGAACGATT
>JACROI010000019.1 GCA_016214465.1 Candidatus Magasanikiibacteriota bacterium | reverse complement strand
TTCAATTTAAATTTTAATGACAGCTGTTTGGAATGAGCTTTCTTTTTTTTATCCGCCGGCCGGCGAATTTTTTTCTTGAGAACTTTCTTTTTTTTTAAAACTTTTTTCTTCCTCTTTGCTATAATAATTCCTTGAATTTAGTCATCAATTCCGTCATTTTCGCGTTATCGCCTTTTTCTTCGGCCAGCTTCATTTCTCGTTCAATTTGGCGGCGAGCGCTGTTAGTATAGCATAAATTCAAAAAATCCACTATTTTTAAGGCCTCATTTAATAATTTATCTTGGCTTAAACTGGCGAATTTCTGTTCATAAAGCAATTCCAAAATATCAATCATTTGACAACTCTCCGCAGACAGGTTTGTTTGTCTAAAACTGTGGATAACTTTTTCAGAGGTTTTTTCCGCTGTTTGAACAAAAGCCAGCCAGTCCTTGAAAAGATTTTGATGCTTTTCCGTAAGTCCGGCTATTTTTAAACGGTCAGCCGCGATTTTCAACATTTCTTCATCATGCAAAATAATGCTCATTAAATTTTCAGAAGCGATTCCCGGTGCGTTTTGTTCTGTCGCTCGATTTTTTTTGTCAGCCGACGCGTCTTTTTGACTATACATCGGCTTATGGCGCAAGTCAGAGAGTCGTTCGCGCAAAAGCGTAATATCCACATCCAAAACACCGGTTAATTTTTTCAGCCAAAAATCTTGTTCAATCACATCTTGCAATTTGGCAGTTTGATTTAAAAGCGTTGTGGCCACTTGCGAGCGAACAGTCGGGTCGGTTAGATTTTTTCCAACCAAATTTTTTTGAAAAAAATATTCCATGAATAATTGCGCGTTATCCACCGCTTTGTACCACAAATCCGGATTTTTTTTCAAACATTCGTCAGGATCTTTGCCGGCTTCAGGTGGTAAAGTAATTACACGCACATTTATCCCCTCTTCCAAAGCTAATCCGATTCCTCGCTCGGCAGCATTTTGTCCGGCCGCGTCAGCGTCAAATGCCAAGTATAGATTATTGGTAAATCGTTTTAATAATTTAATTTGCTCCAAAGTCAATGCGGTGCCCGATGAAGCCACAGTATTCATTTGCCCTGATTGGTAACAGGCAATCACATCCATTTGACCTTCCACGATAATGACGCGGTCTTGCCGTTTGATTTCTTGCTTGGCTTTGTTTAGTCCAAAAAGGATTTTGCTTTTGTCATAAACTTCGGTTTGCGGAGTATTCACATATTTTCCGCCGGCATTTTCCACTGTGTCATTCAAAAGCCGACCGGTAAAACCAACAACATTGCCATGAACATCAGAAAGCGGAAACATAATACGGCCGCGAAATCGGTCGTAATTTCCACCGCCGGGTTTTTGAATGGTAAGTCCGGCCGCTGTCAGATCATTAATGCCAAAGCCCTTTTTCAAAAGAAAGCCGGTGAGCGTGTCCCAAACATCCGGAACAAAACCAATCTGCCATTCTTCAATTGTCGCAGTTGACAAGCCGCGTTTTTGCAAATAATCTCGCGCGGTTTGCGCTCGCGACGATTCCATTAAAATTTTGTGATAAAATTTGGCCGCCAGTTTTAAAATGTCCAGTATGCGATTGCGCGCGTTGGAAGATAATTCATTAGAATAGGCTGGTAATTCCACTCCAGCTTTTTCCGCAAGCAAACGCAATGCCTCTGGAAATTCCATTCCCTCCATTTTCATTACAAAACCGAAAATATCGCCACCGTTTTGACAGCCAAAACAATGCCAGATTTGCTTTGGCCGCGAGACCATGAATGACGGCGATTTTTCCTGATGAAAAGGACAGCAGGCCTTAAAATTGGCGCCTGCCGGTTTTAATTGAATATATTCGGAAATCAGGTCAATGATGTCAATTTTGGATTTTATTTCATCGGAAATTTGAGACATGTTTATTGTGTCATTGCGAGTCCCGACGCAAAGTCGGGGCGAAGTAATCTCATGGTTATTTCTTTATCTTCCTAATCGGCGCGAAAGCCGGAACGGCGCCACCATCACAAGCATACTTGCTAATTTCCTGTTTTATCCTCTCCCCTTCTTGCTCTACAAGCTCGCCGTTATACTCTCCGCTATGCGCCGTGTGGCCTTGGTATGATACCTGCTTTTGGTCAAGATGCAAATTTAAAATCATTTGACCTTTTTTTTCTTCAATGTAAAGATGAAAACGCGGATAAAAATTGCTGGACAAACGGCGCGTGTAGCTGATTTGGCCTGTATTAGGGTCGTCAAATTCCGCGTAGCCCAACGAACGCGCCATTTGTCGCGCGGTTTGTTGTGGAGCTGAAATGGTGATTTTCATAGCTCTTTTCAACCAAAATAATTATTCACCGCGAATTCAAATTGATTGATAAAAAGTTCTTTGAAATAACTGTAATTATTTTGTTCATAAAAAAGTATCACGGCTTTTTTATATTCCAATTCGTCAATACTGCGGAAAGAAAGCGGGCAAGCGCCGTGCGCAATCAAGAGAGCATTTCCAATCAAGCGGCTGGCGCGTTTATTGCCGTCTTCAAAAGGTTGAATATAAGCTATCATGAGCATGGCGATAATCGCTTTAGCAAATGGATTTTTTTGTTTGTTTGCCAAATCACATGTTTTCTCTACCGCTTCCCTAATCTGAAATTTATTATTAAGCGGTTGGTACACGGTGCCGCCGATACGGACCAATCTGGAGCGGATATTTTTCGCGACTCCCAAATCTTTCACCAGTAAACTGTGTACATCTTCTATGTCGCGCAAATCCAATTTTTTAAATCGTTTTTGTGAAATTCTGATATAATCAAGCGCTGTTTTGTGATTCAAAATCATTGCTGTTTCTTCTCTGGTGTGTCCTTTTGGCTCTTTGTGTTCGCGCAAAAGATGCTCTGTTTCCAAAAGAGAATATGTATTTCCTTCAATTTTCGATGACTTCCAAGATAATTCTATGGTCAGCCGTTCATATTCGCGCTTCAAAGCGGTCGGAGAAAGTTTCCGAACATTTTTTTGATAATTACTATTTATTTTTTCCAATCGGTCTAATTCTTTTTGAGTGAAAATGGAATTAAAAAGTGAAAAGACGGCAAAATTAAATTTATTTTTTATTTCTCTTTTGTCAAGGTCAATCTGAAAATAGGTCTCTCTATCAATCGGCCTTATTGCGCCGTACTCCGGAGTTAAAGTATATTCAACGCCCCTGCCAGAACCAATTTTTTTGATATATTTACGATTCTGCAATTCACGCAAATCGCGATTTACTGTCATGCGGGAGATTCCGCCTTCTGATGCCTGAATGTGACTGAGAATAACGGAAACGGCCACTGGTGCGCTATTTTTCTCCAAAAAAGCAAGAACGATTTCTTGCCTCTTATTTAACGATTTTGGCATAAAAATAATGTAACATTTTAATATAGTTATTGTAACATTTTTGTTACGATAACACAATATCCGTGCGACATTAAATACTCTTTAATACCTGTAATTCTCCGACTTAAATGGCCCGTTCAATGGCAGACCGAGATAGTCGGCTTGTTTTTGAGTGAGTTTGGTCAATTTTACGCCTAACTGCGGCAAGTGCAAACGCGCCACTTCTTCATCCAAGGCCTTGGATAACGTGTACACTTTTCCGCGTTCGTATTGTCCGTTATTTTGCCACAAGGCCAGTTGCGCCAGTACTTGATTAGTAAAAGATGAGCTCATTACAAATGAAGGATGGCCGTGCGCGTTGCCCAGATTCACCAACCGGCCGCGCGAAAGTAAAATAATTGATTTGCCGTCGGGCCAGGTAAATTTATCAACTTGCGGTTTGATGTTTTCTTCTTTAATATTTTTTTGCGAAGTTAACCAGGCCGCATCAATCTCGCTCTCAAAGTGTCCGATATTACAAATAATCGCTCCGTCTTTCATTTTGTCCATATGGGCGCCAGTGATAATATCGCAACAGCCGGTAGTAGTGACGAAAATATCGCCTTTGGTGGCCATTTCTTCCATTGTGGTCACTTCAAATCCCTCCATAGCCGCTTGCAAAGCATTAATCGGGTCAATTTCCGTGATAACTACGCGCGCCCCAAAACCGCGCATGCTCTGGGCGCAGCCCTTGCCCACATCGCCAT
>JACROI010000018.1 GCA_016214465.1 Candidatus Magasanikiibacteriota bacterium | reverse complement strand
TAGAAAAGCATTCATAGACGACCAATTCCTCCTCATTTCCTCTGGTTTGTGGAACTACCACTTAAGTTTCACTTAAAAGCACATCCCAAGTTCTCACGCCTACTCATTTTTTAACAAACTAATTATTTCGGGACACAGTTATTATTTAATTCTATCAAAAATTTGACTTCCAGAGAGAGAGAGAGAGTAATATAAAACTACGTATGGAAGGTGGAACCTTTATTAGTATTGGTAGGGGTCTCGATAGGTCCGGAGTGTTGTTGGATCGCGAAACGGTTCTATTGATAATAAACGCTTTAAGGAACGCAACAATCAAAGGTTCTATGGCAACGGGTGGGGGAACAATTGGGCGTACTCCAGAAGGCACTGACCAAGCTAATGAGATATTTGAAATTGTCCGACTTCTTGAAGAAAAAAAAGATTGATTAACCGGAATAAGCTAAAATAGTCTGGTGAAAAAATTTCAAAAAAGAGTTGAATCCACAAAAACACGCAAAAATATGGAATAGACTCCATAAATCTGCTATAATACGATCCATGACCTACAATGAACTCTTGACGATTATGGCCGAATCTACTCAAATGACTTCCGGTCGGTCTATTGTCCGATCGTACGAATCCGATCTCTATCCGCTTTTAAAAGTACCAAAACCTCTCAAAGCCATTACGGGTTTGCGGCGAAGCGGAAAATAGTATTTGTCAAAAAAAATGTATCTTTATTTACTCAATGAATCGAATATTTAAATAAATTCCCACCTGGAAGGTGGGAATTGCTACAGGCCTTGACTTCCAGAGAGAGAGAGTATTATCCGTCCTATGATTAAAGTTGAGATAGATGATTTTTGTCCCTCTGGAGAAGGAACGATTGTGTTTAATCCTTATAGAACCCCTTTTGCTGCGGGACATTGTCCAGTGGGCGGAAAAATTGTTGAGGGATATCTTTTTCGGATTAAACATCCTGAACAGATTGCAAATATTGAAATGAAGTGTGATGGTTGTAATGTTTCTCAAAGATTTAATATCCAAAAAGATCGGTCAACAGTATAATATCTTCATGAGCTCAAGGAAATTCCAAAAAAGAGTTGAGGATTTTGGGTGTAGATGTTGACAAAAAGGAATTTGAGTTTATAATTAACTTCATGTTAAGTACACAGTTAAAAAGCATTACAGATCTACGGGCCAACCCGCTTTTGATCAGTCAAATGGCTAGTGACACGGGTCCTGTCTATATTTTGAACCGCAATAAACCAGTTAGTATTCTTATGGGAGTTGCACAATATGAGGAAATGTTGGATCTTATTCAAGACACCAAAGACAGTGCAAAAATCGCAGAATTAAAGAAAACGGCCAAATTCTCTGATTTTGTCTCCCACGACAAACTTTTTTCATAAACAAAAAATATGTACAAAATCTTGTACAGTCCGCAATCGGTAAAGTTTATAAATAAATTGGACACCAAGAGAAAAGAGAAAGTAAAAACTAGAATGGAACATGTTGCTCAAGATCCACTTGCTCACGATTCAAATCTAAACAAAATCAAAGACATGGTTCATGGATATCGGTTGAGAATAGGGGATATTCGACTAGTTTACGAAATAAATTCGGCTGAGAAACAAATTGTTGTTTGGAAAACCGATTGGAGGGGGTCAGTCTATGCCAACTAAAAAATTTCAAAAAAGGGTT
Organism: Candidatus Magasanikiibacteriota bacterium; assembly: GCA_016214465.1. Taxonomy (GTDB): domain Bacteria; phylum Patescibacteriota; class Patescibacteriia; order Magasanikbacterales; family UBA10003; genus UBA10003. The sequence continues at coordinate 6,517 of JACROI010000018.1, read as the reverse complement.
GAGGATTTTATTTGCCAGAATTGTGGCATAAAAGTCACGGGGACTGGCTACACCAATCATTGCCCCAAGTGTCTGTACAGCAAGCATGTGGACATCAATCCCGGTGACCGGCTCAATTCTTGTCAGGGCACGATGAAGCCTATAAATATCGAAACCAAAGATGGAGAGTTTGTGGTGATTCACAAGTGTGAGAGGTGTGGAGAGGAGAAGAGAAATAAGGCAAATCCAGAAGATAAGTTATTTTTCTGATTTTTGAAAATATAGAAAATATACTGAATTTATTAGTATAATAAATATCGAAAAATAAATTGTATATATGGTCGAAATAATAATGTTACTGGTATATGGAATAATGATTCTTGCAAGTAATAAATTTGGTGTTGTTAAGATCCAGACAACAAAAAAGAATTTGAAATTTTTTATACTAAACTTGGCACTTTCAAAATATGATTTTATTAACCCATATTTTTTAATAGAAAAATAAATAGGGAGTGTAGCTGACAAGAAAAATATGATAGAAATAATTAACTGTATTGTTAAAGATGGCAATGTCCAACCATAAATATTTTGTGGGTTTTTGAGAAACTCTTGAAATTCATAAACTCCAAAAACTCGCATAGCTACAAAAAATAAAACGAAGGTTACGACAACTATTGAGAGTCCCAACATTAGTGTAGGCCAAAATGATTTCTTGGTAGTAGCCCAAAGTATTTTTAATAATTCAATCAAGCGTGTATTTTTGCCTTCGAGTGCACGAGAAAGATAAATAGGAATTGATAAATAATAGCCAACATCAAAAATATAAATGATATTTGATGCAAGTGGAGAATATCTTGCGATTAGGCTTTCTGCGAGGGACAATAAAACTCCCAGAATGATTACTAAGTACATTTTTTTCGATAAAGCCACTGAATCTAAAAGTAATTGTTTGTTCATTTTTAAATTATACAATATATAATATCTTTGTGTTCTATGCTTATATCCTTAAACTTTCAAATGGTGCATATTGTGCTGGATTTTCGACTGATCTAAAACAAAGATTGCATGAACATGAGATCGGGGATGTGCATACAACAAAGATGTATTTACCAGTGGAATTGATCTATTATTCTGCGTTTAAATCAAAACAGAAAGCTTTGGATTTCGAAAAATATTTGAAGACTGGCTCAGGTTTTGCATTTAGAAATAAAAGATTGGTATAGTCCCACTTCGCCAAGGCTTCGTAGGGACACTCTTCGCTTCTAAGTACATACGCATTTTTAATGCGGAGGGTGGCCTGCCACTCGTAGCTCGGAGTGAAACGAAGAGCGAAGAGTGGGTCGCCCAGGAGTCGAACCTGGCACCTCGTTCTTATCAGGAACGCGTTATAACCGCTAAACTAGCGACCCAATTGTATCCCAAATTATATCATTATTGAGTTGTGGATGGAGTGGTGGACTCTATCTTGGGGGTTGGACTCGGACTGGGTAACGCAGTGTTGATGATTGTTGTGGTTGGTCTAAATGGAGTTGGGGTAGGGAATGTTAGGCGTGGGGTCTCGGTTCGATGAATTTCAATTTTCCGCTCGATCTCACGCTTTATCTCTTGAATCTTTGGAGCTTCTTTTTCCACCTCTCGTTTATGTTCTTGAACCTACTCTGGCAATTTTTCAATTCGTCTGACGGCGATATTTTCTTTTCTCTCGATTTTTTGTCTGGAAATCTCAGCAATTTCTTGTGTCGACAGTGATGGTAGAACCACTGGCATTGGCGTCTACACCAAAAGCCGTTCCCCGGACTGTGGCTACAGCTGTGGGAGTGTTGACTTCATATACAGATGATCCTTTTTAATTATCCAGCTTTCGCCATCTTTGGCATAATCGGTAAGGGCAATTTGGGAATTAGCATCGACACGAATTAATGATCCGGAACCATGGTGGTCAGATTTTTGTGCTTGGCAAGAAGAATACCAGTCAATATTAAACCAGAGAACTTAAATGCCGCAGACAGTTTATTTGTATTTTTAGCTTACCCAAATTCAGTATCACGCACCAACCACCTTGAAGGATTATTTGGACAAAGAAAACCCGCTTTAGTCAGACACCGTGGGTTATCCAGAGCCAAGATTTCTAATGCTTTATTTTGGACGTTTTACTTTCTAAACAAACCCTAAATCACCAACGCATTTTGTATATTAAGCCGGATTTATCTTGCTTTGATTCTTTTTCAAAATAGCGGGAATTTGGCATCAGCTATACAGGAGAAACATAGGATAAAAAAGATTCTACGATTTTGAATTAAACTTTTTCTTTATTCTTAAAATAAAATTAAACGCTAATATGAGTAAAATCGCAATCCACCATATATTGTTCCACGGCGAACGTTTTAAAAAAACAATGTCGTTGATAATTTTTTGCTCTCCGTCCGCGACGGTAAATTCGCCGATGTATGGCTCATACCCTTTAGCTGAAACACGTGTCTGATATTCTCCGGCGGGAACAGAAAAATAATATTCGCCATTTTGAGCGGTCTTTACGGGATTTTCAAATCCAAACTCGCCGGCATTCCATATTTCAAAATTACCGGTTTCCGTATTTTTGCGGAATATCGCGATATCGGCATTATTCAATAATTTTTGCTTGCCCCAAAAAGTTTTTGTCGCGATCATCCCTTTTGGATATACGATAATGGCATCTTTTTTCTCCATGATTTTTCCATCGTAATCAATAGTTGTTTGCAATTCATACACACCTGATTCGGTTGGCGTTGTTACCTCCTCTTGATATACATTCGCATCGACACCGGCAGGGAGTTCCGCGGCTTCCACTTTTCGCGCGAAAATATTCTTTAATCCGCGGATGGCTTTTTCAAAAAATGTTTCAAAATTATTTATCGTTTTTTGAATTTGTTCTTTGTCTGTCAGCGCGCCTTTAAATATGAATTTTGAAGTTACGGAACGCGCGCCACTTCGCGTTTTTACGGAAAGTGAAAATTTCTGCCCAACGGGCAAGATATAAAAAACGGATTTTACTTCGCGCGATTGCTGATTTTCGCCAATATATTGAATAGGAACCGATGTTTTTGGGATATTAAAAATTTTTCCATCAGTTTGAATTTGTAAAACCGGTTCCTCGATTTTTTTTTATTATTCTTGTGGCGCTTCAGGTGAAGGAATCTGCGCGCTGGAAATTGGAGTTGTGGTAGGGGTGGGGGTGGGGGTGGGAATAATTACACCGCCACCGCCTCCCGAAGAGGTTTGTGTTGCGCGAGCGGACGCCGGACGCCAGTCGGTGCGGACATCGCAGCTGTCACAGGAAAAAGTTATTCGTCCCGCTGTCGTTCCCAAAGTTCCGGCTGTACCGGTAAATTTTCCGCTGGAGTTTATGGTAATACCGGCCATAGCAATCCACCCTTTTTGGCTGGACCACGCGTTTCCTCCAAGAACACCCTCTGAAGTATTCGTCACTCCGCCGTTTGTGGGAGAGAAATTTATCCAGCCGCCGGCAGTGCTCCAAGAATATCCAGTAATTGCCGAGTCGGTAATGGTCAGTCCGCCATTATCCGACTTCATATTTATCCAGCCCAAATTTTCTCCCCACGCGTATTTATAATTGGAATCAATAGTGCCATTGGTTTCTGAAGCAAAAACAGGCACGGTAATAAACAGCGCGAATAAAAAAATTGGAATTATAATTTTGCGCCATACCATAAAATTATTTTTTCTTATCAACAACAGGCTCATTTTGAGCCGTGCTTTCTTGCTGATTTTGATTGATGACTATCGGCCCGACATTGATGATTTTATTGATGGATGGACGATACAAAATCGCCTGTTGCGTCTTGGTATATGCCAAAAGTTTGTCGCCGTTCTCGGCTTTGGCGAAAAACGGCTGATCTTTTAGTTTTTCTTTTTCCGTAATGGTAGCGACAGTCGGCGTTTCATCGGCCGGCAATTCCATCAATTTGCCAAGAGTCAAAACCAACGCTTCAGTTTCTCTCTGCGCTTCCAAATTCGGATTGGCTTTCAACGCTTGATACTGGCGGTAGTAATAAACCGAACCGATGACTCCGCCGATTGCCAAAACGAGAACAATGATCGGTAAAATTTTTTTGATTATATTTTTCATAGTTATTTTATTATTTATTTTTTAATATTTTAATATCTTTATTTTTAAGAAAATTATTTTTAGAAACGATTGATCGACCTATTCGTCTTTCTATCTGTTTTCTGGCTGTGCCAGCCACTTCGCCGCCAAGGCGAGCGTCATCTTTAAGTCGGGGTATTCCTTTGGAATCTTTAGTGCGGTGAATTTCGGTCGTCGTTCTTTCGCCGAGCATAGTTAAAATCAATTCAAAATCGTCCATATGGTCGCGCAAGTTTTCTCTTTTTAATCCTTTCAGTTTTTTGTATTCATTTGGTTTTATTCCAAATGCCGCTTGAGAAATTTCAGCGGTTAGAATTTCATAATCACGGTCGGTTTCCGCGCCTCGTTTTTTCCATTCATCAGTCAGCTCCTCGCGGATAACAATGCCGCGCATTCGCTTTTCAATCCAATCATCAGGATAACCTTTGAGTTTGTAGAGCATCTTTGTCCGTTTGGTTGCCAGTTCCGGGTTTTCAATTTCCTGTATCCTCTCGTAGCCGACTTTGGCAAGCCAACGTTTTAATGGTTCAGCCTTGGGTGAGGGAATTGCTTGAATTATACGGAACATACCCTCGGTATTGGCGCAATCGGTTTCATATTTTTTACCATCAGCAGATTCCAATTTCAGTTGTACCCAAATTGGGGACAACTGAATATCTATAAATTCACGCTGTTTTACCTTGCCCCAGTATTGCCTAGGCGTAGGACTATCAGTTAAAACCGCAATCACATCAACAACTGAAAACCACCATTCTTTTTGAAAAATGATTTTTCGGATAGATTTGCCATTAAATAAAGCGATGTGGTTGACGGTACTTTGATCATTCATATAATAATTCTAAATTATAGCATATTTTGTATAACATGATTTATTCTGTCGGCGCCGGTTTAACAACTGGTTCCGGAGCGGCTACTGTCTCCTCAATCACAACCGGTTGCTCTACTGGAATCGGTTTAATCGTTGAATCAACTGTCGGCTCCGGTTTAGACACCGGCTCAACTGCCGGTTCAACTGGTTGGACTGTCGGTTCTTTAACCGGAGGAGCGACAGGATCGGTAATCACAGGAACGGGTTCAGGAGTGGGAGATTGCGTCTGATTGGCGCTCTGATTTTGACCGGCAAGCAGAGTGTCTAACTGCGCCTTGGTGACGCAAGTTTCACCGCCGTTTGCCGCATCGCCGACGCAAATTTCTTTCGTGCGCACCCGATTGGCAAAGAAGTCGCCAATACCATTAGTCGCATCGCCAAACCACGCAGTCAAACGGTCAAAAAATCGTCCGGCAAATGTTTTTTCGCCCGCATTATTCGCAAGCGGCGCAGTGCTTGAGGCAAGCGAAACAAGCGCCGGCGCGAGACCATCGGGAAAAGTAGAACTCGCCATCACCAGCGCGTTCGTGGAAGTGCCGAAGACCAGATCGTTTTGTTCTTGAATAGCTTTAATGGCAAGAGCGGTAATTTTTGAATACTCAACGCCTGACAATATCCCCTCGGTAGAAGTCGCTGACAAGTATGTATAAGAACTGTACAGAGGATTTACTGCTTGCACTTCTTCGGCAATAAAACCAACTTGACGCTGCGCGTAATCGCCCGCGTTTATTGTTTGATAGGTTTCCGGATTCCAATTAAATACTACAGGGCGAAGTTTCATTACATCATTAATAGAATCACCCAGTGTAACAATATTTTTTTTATATTTTCCAAGCGAAGGGATACAGCTTGAGGCAAAGGTATAAGACAAATTCCAAACCCCATCCATACATATAAAATAACCCCCCTGGGAATTAGGGACAGACCCGTCAATGTTAATACCAGATTGACTAGAAACAGAAAGCTTTATTTTACCTGTGCCAGATCGTAAATTAAGAGATGCCGCGCCAGTCTGGTTGCCGATGGTGATGGTTTTGGCAATACTTGTGCCAATACTGATTGCGCCGGTGCCGGAATCCAAAGTAAGCGCTGTCGCGCCGGTGGTGTTGCCGATGTTAATAGTTTGAGCCGAAGCATTATCGCCAATTCCAATAGTTCCGCCGGTAGTACGCAAAACTGAAGTTCCATTGCCACCATTCATCTGAATAGAACCACTACCGCCAGTGGAATTTATATAAATCGGGCTCCCAGCTGTGCCAGCGTTCAAAGTTATCGGACTATCGTTTGAATTAAGCGTTATGCCACCAGTTGAACCAGCATTTAATACAAGGCCTGTGCCGACAGTGCTATTACCGATGTAGATGGTTTTGGCGATGCTTGTACCGATATTGATTGCGCCGGTGCCGGAGTTAAGGTTAAGCGCCGTGGCACCAATGACGTTGCCGATGTTGATGGTTTTTGCTGTACTACTATAACTTCCAATATTTATCGCTCCTCCTTGGGATTCGAGTCTCACCTCACCAGTA
>JACROI010000029.1 GCA_016214465.1 Candidatus Magasanikiibacteriota bacterium | reverse complement strand
ATTTTTACGAAATAAAATCATTGGCGGAAAAAATTGGAACGAACCGCCGTTTGCTTTCCCGAAAAGCCGAATTTGAATTTGTCCGACCTTACGATTTAATTCCGAAATACAGGGCTTTTTGCGAAGCGAGACCCGCCGAAGGCGGGGCGAGCGAGCAACTAATCGCCTCTGAATTTTCAAAATGTCTAACTTGGTCGGGCTGGTGGGACTTGAACCCACGACCTTCTGGTCCCAAACCAGACGCTCTAGCCAACTGAGCCACAGCCCGACTAATAACTATCAATTTACATCATTGGCCTTAATTTGTAAATGGCCTGTACAATGCGCCTTGACTTTTTGATTTCTTTACCATATAATTGTTATAAATGGGCCGGTAGTCTCAGCTGGTAGAGCGCCTCGTTTGCAACGAGGAGGTCAGGGGTTCGAATCCCCTCCGGTCCATAACCGGTCCCAAAGCCACAAAAGCCGAGGTAGCTCAGTGGTAGAGCGAAGGACTGATTTTCGGTCCATCTCACAGTAATGTGAGATTAAAAATTGGGTGAATTCGGGGAAGTCCCAATCCCGCATCTGCGGGATGGATAATCCCGAGCCAAGCCAAAGAGGCCGATGATTCTTTGGAAGGTGTAGAGACTAGCGAGTGAGCGCCAACAATAATCTCGCATTAGCGCCCGACACCCCTGGTGGGTGATGAGATAGTCCAATCCTTGGGGTAACTCAAGAAAAAAACAAGGAAAATCCTTGCGTCGGGAGTCCGATTCTCCCCCTCGGCAAATTAAAAATCCATGCAGTAGCACGGATTTTTAATTTCATATTGCATTTGCCAAACCAGCAATCCATCCTTTAACTCTATTGACCAAAACCACATCATTAATTTTAATCCGCGCAGTGCCAAATGGCAAACGATGAGGATATTTTGATTGGCTGCTTTTACTGACTTGATACATTGTTTTCAAAAAATATTTATCACTTAAATGCAACTTACTCATCCAATATTTTTTAGCTTCTTTATCTGAAATATTATGATGTATCTGGATTTGAATTTTGATTTTACTCAGCGGCACATGACACACTTCTCTAAAAAATCTCATCATAATTTTTATCATTAAAAAATAGGAATACCTAATCGCGCTGAAATTTTGTTATAAGATAATCCTTGTTTGCGCAATTTAATTGCCAAAATTTTATCTTTTCTCATAAATTGAACTATTGATAACTTACTATTACTTCATTGTATCATAAGTACAATTAAAAACAAATTTTTATAAAAAAGACCGCCTTTGCGCAAGACGGTCCAAAAGTTACCTCCTAGTCACATGAGATTAGAGCGAGAAACGTTTGTCTAGAATAAGCATTGCCGTGATAGCAATGTGAGCGGCTTCTTCCTCGCCGCGAACAGCAAACTCGTTGGTGCGGCGATTACCATAGATGGCGTCAACCGCTCCGGCCCAAATGTCTGTACCGTGCGTGGTGCACCATACGAACAATGTCGCTTCTTCCATTGAGTAAAAAAGTACGCCACGCCGTGTCAGCTCCTCGTGCAAGGCCAGAAGGCGAGGCGGAAGATAGCCAGAAATGTCCGGTCTGGCTTGCCCTTCGTTAAAGCAGGTGGTTGTGGCGCCTATGCCGACATGATGCGGAAAGCCGAGATTCTGCGCTGCCTCGACCATTGCATTCACGACGCGGAAGTCAGCAACAGCCGGGTACTCAATCGGTGCCCAGTTCTCGCTGGCGCCGTCCAGCCGGACTGCGGCAGTGCAGATGGCCGAATGTCCAGGCAATGGTTCACGCCAAAGAGTTGAGCATGAACCAACGCGAATGAGTCGTTTCGCTCCGGAGTAAACCACTTCAGGCAAGACAATAGCTGTGGAAGCGCTACCCATACCAGTGGTTACAACCGACATAGGGACATTGCCTGCTCTACCAGTAAAGGACTTAAGTCCTCGGTGATCACCAACGAGACGCGCATTCGTAAATAGATTTTCAGCAATCATCTCTGCTCTCTCGGGTGAACCGACGAGCAGACAGCACTTGGCGATGTCGCCCTCGCGTGTTTGTAAATGATAGGTGCGGCCGTCAGGACTGATCGGTTTGTTTGCGTCCATCTTCTGTTTTCTCCTTGTGGTTGAAGTTTGGAACCTATCAAAAACATTACTTTATTTGGCAGAATAAGTCAAGGCATCTCAACAATCTCTAACGATGCCTTGACTGATGGATTATCAGACGGCAAAAAGACCACTTGTTCCAAATATCTTTTTTCCAGTTGTGTTAAAAACTCCTCGGCCCATGAAGGGCTTAAGACAGACACGCCTGAAAAATCCACTTCAATCTTTTCTTTCGGCTTAATTTTATCCAAAAGATAGGCCTGGGCTGATAGCCAAGCATCTCGGCCAGCCGGACGCGAACTCAAGATATTGCCGAATTTTCTTAATTCTAATCGCATATGGAATGATTAAAATTTAATTAAAGCGATAATGCCGCGAATGTTTTTTTTATCATGAACGAAAGATACAGCTCCGCTTTCAATGCGACAAGATGCTTGTCCTGAATTAAAAATCAGTTGCCAACCCTGTTGTTCAAAAATTTTTTTCACAAATTTCAAACCATTGCCTCTTTGCTCCGGCGCGCGGCCGGAAATTCTTTCGGTAAAGGCAATTCGCACGGCTTCAATGTCGTTTTTAATTTTTGGCCTGACCCTTTTAATGGTCGCGAATACGCCTTGGCCTCGGTCAGCTATTAAAATTTCCCGTGAAGACAAATCAGCGGCAAAATATATTCCAGCCACATCACGCCAATTGCCCAAATTATGGTCAAAAGAATTATTACCGATTTCCCCTACTACGGCCGTTAGCAAATATGATAAATTTTCATCAAATTGATGTAAACAATCTGCCAACAGGCGATCTAATCGCGCTTGAAACACATCGCGCGTTGGACAATAAACTTCTGACAATGGCAAGATTCCCGTTCGATGCTCATTCCAAATAAAACCATTTTGAATAATAGATGAAATCTGTTTTTTATCATTCGTTGGCAAATAGAATACTGTGGGCGGCTTTCCCTGCTTAATAATCAAGCCCTGTTTGATTAAACTACCCAAATGCCTAAAAATACCAGTCGCGTTTAAACCAAAATGGCCAATAATTTCTTTGGCGGAAACTCGCTTATTTTCTTTAATGTAAGCTAGAATTTTTTGTTTAGTGTCTGTTTTCATAAAAAATATACTATACACTATGTATTATACACTATATCTCCGAATTTGTCAATAGACACTTCTCCAATTTGATACTTTACCCTAATTTTGCTATACTTAACGCTTATACGCACCACAAACTATGCTCAACATCCGCAATGTCGCAATTATCGCCCATGTAGACCACGGCAAAACAACGCTCGTGGATGCTTTATTGCGCCAATCAAACACTACAATGCGCAAGGACTCGGCCAGTGAATTGATCATGGACAGCAATGAATTGGAGCGCGAACGCGGCATCACTATTTTTTCCAAAAACGCCGCGGTGGAATGGAAAGGCACAAAAATCAACATTATTGACACTCCCGGCCACGCTGACTTTGGCGGCGAGGTGGAGCGCGTTTTAAAAATGGCTGATGGCTGTTTGCTTTTGGTTGATGCCAAAGAAGGGCCAATGCCCCAGACCAGATTTGTTTTGAAAAAGGCCTTGGAAATGAATTTAAAAATAATCGTGGTAATCAATAAAATTGACAAGCCGGAAGCGCGCGTTAATTATGCCCTGGACAAAACATTTGATTTATTCGTGGAATTGGGAGCGAGCGACGAGGCCACTGACTTTCCTGTCGTCTACGCCTCGGCTAAAAAAGGACTGGCCGGATTGGAATCTGATTTGACCAAAATGAAAGATATCAATCCGATTTTTGAAACTATTCTCAAATATGTGCCAGCTCCTTCCGGTAATCCTGACGCGCCTTTACAAATGCTGGTCACCTCTGTTTTTTATGATGATTTCAAAGGACGGATTGCCACCGGACGCATTTACAACGGCCACTTGTCTGCCAAACAAGAAGTCGTGCACATAAATCGCGAAGGAAAAATGAAAAAAGCTCGCTTGACAGCCGCTATGATTTTTCAAGGTCTTGGACGAGTTGAAACAGACGAAGTACAATGCGGGGATATTTTAGCCATTGCCGGATTGCCTGATATAAATATCGGGGAAACAATTGCTGATGTTGAAACACCAATTGCCTTGCCGCTTTTGAATATTGAAGAACCGACAGTGAAAATGACTTTTGCCGTGAATGATTCGCCATTTGCCGGAAAAGAAGGCGAATACAGCACATCGCGCCAATTGCAGGAACGACTGCAAAAAGAATTGGAAACAGATATGGCTTTGGCCGTGGAAGAAAATCCGGCCGGCGGATGGACAGTGTCAGGCCGCGGCGAATTGCATTTGGCGATTTTGATTGAAAGGATGCGCCGCGAGGGCTATGAGATGCAAGTGTCTAGACCTCAGGTAATTGTAAAGGAAATTGATGGTAAAAAATTAACGCCTTATGAACGGGTGTTTATTGAAGTGCCGGAAGCCTCGTCCGGCATTGTGATTCAAAAACTTGGCAGCCGCAAAGGAGAATTGCGAGAAATGCGCACAGAAAATGGAATTGTCTTTATGGAATTTATTATCCCCACTCGCGGGCTGTTTGGCTATCGCTCTGAATTTATGACCGACAGCCGAGGCATGGGAATTATCAATACAAATTTTCACGCCTACCAACAGGATCCTGGCAATTGGCGCGAACGCGATCAAGGATCGCTCGTGGCGCATGAAACCGGCACGACCAATCTTTACGGCATGGTGAATGTGCAAGATCGCGGATTGTTGTTCATTGGTCCTGGAATAGAGGTCTACAAAGGTCAAGTGGTTGGTCAAAACGCTCGCACCGGCGACTTGAGTATCAATGTTTGCAAAGCCAAAGAACTCTCCAATATGCGCTCCAAAGGCGACGGCCCAATGCAACATTTTAATACTCCAAAAACTATGGATTTGGAGGACTCATTGGAATATATCGGCGATGACGAGCTGGTGGAAATCACGCCCAAATCCGTGCGCATCAGAAAAAGCATCTTGGACGAGAACGAAAAAAAAAGGATTGAAAAAAGCGGGAAATGATTTTAAACAACAGAGGCGGGCAAAACCCGTCTCTGTTTGTTTATACAATACATTAATTAGCTCTACTCGCACTCAATAATCAACGACTACTCTTTATTACTTTCGGTCCTAATAACTCACTTAAACATTTTATTTCATAGGTGTGGTCATATCCTAATGCAGACTGCAAATCTTCTTTATTTGGCATTTGATCGAACATTCTAAATGTCTCTCTCTCTTAAGCGCAAGTGCAAGCTGTGGAAAACTTTTGACAAAATTCCTTAATATGGTATACTGTAAATACCTAACTAAACCATATTAAGTATTTTCTATGATTTACCTATCGCCAATCGTCAAAGCTCGTTTGAAAGAAAAGCTGGCCAAACTCAACAAACTTCGTCCTCTGCCGAAGTCGGCGGTACAAAAACTGCGGGAAAAATTCCAAATAGAAATGACTTATAATTCAAATGCAATTGAAGGCAATTCTTTGACATTAAAAGAAACCTTTTTAGTTATCAACGAGGGCATAACCATAAAAGGAAAGCCCTTAAAAGACCATCTGGAAGCCAAAGACCACCAAGCCGCTTTGGTATATTTGTATGATTTGGTGGATAAGGATAAAAAGCACACTATTTCTGAAATGCTAATACGAAATTTACACCGGATTATTATCCAAGAAACCGATAAAGAATGGGCGGGTAGATACCGAAACGCCAATGTGATTATTGGCGGGGCAAAACATACGCCGCCAGACGCTCTTGAAGTTCCGCATAAAATGTGGGAGCTAATTCATTGGCTTAATTTGCAGAAAGGAAAAACGGATATTATTGAGCTTTCAGCCTTGCTTCATCACAAATTTGTATATATTCATCCATTTTTTGACGGTAACGGAAGAACGGCGCGGCTTACAATAAATTTACTACTTATGCAAGCTGGCTATCCGCTGGTTATTATTTTAAAAAATGACCGCAAAAAATATTATGATGCATTGGACAAGGCGGACAGTGGTGAGTATGAACCACTTATCAAATTTATCGCTCAATCCATAGAGCGATCCATTGATATTTATTTAAAAACATTAACTCCGGCGACCCAAAAACAGGAAAAATTCTTGACGCTTGCCGAAATTTCCAAAACTACTCCTTTTTCTGCAAAATATTTGAACTTATTGGCAAGACAAGGAAAATTAGAAGCATACAAAGAAGGTAGAAATTGGCTGACATCAAAAGAAGCCATTGGGCGATATTTGAAGAATAGAACAAGACAACGAACATGAATTACTCTATAAACTCTGAAATCGCCAAAATCTTCAACCACATGGCCTTTATTCTGGAAGGGCTGAATGTTTTATTTAAACCACGGGCCTATGCCCAAGCGGCCGAGGCGATTTTGGCTTGGAATAAAGATGTTGAAGAAATTTACAAGTCCGAGGGACTTACCGGCCTGAAACAAATTCCAAGCATTGGTCAAAATCTAGCCGAGCATATTGAAGAAATTATCAAAACCGGCCGACTGAAAGAATACGAAAAACTCAAAAAGAAACTTCCGGTGGATATTGAGGGACTTTCGGCCATTGAGGGTTTGGGGCCGAAAAAAATGAAAATATTGTATGATAAATTGAAAATCAAAACTGTAGCGGATTTAGCCAAGGCCATTGCCACTCATAAAATCGCCAAACTGGAACATTTCGGCGCGCAGAGCGAAACCAATATCCAGCGCGGATTAAAATTTTTAAAAACCAATACCGGCCGGATTCCTTTGGGATACATTTTGCCTTTGGCTCGCGAGATTGAACAAAAATTAAGTAAAACGCCTGGCGTGAAAAAAGTGATAATTGCCGGCTCAATCAGACGCTGGCAGGAAACTATCGGCGACATTGATATTTTAGCAATTTCCGACCAGCCAAAAAAAATAATGGAGGCCTTTGTATCTTTGCCAGAAATACAAACCATTTTAAGTCACGGGCCGACTCGCTCGTCTGTGCGTCTGAAAATCGGCCTGGATGCTGATTTGCGCGCGGTGGCGCCAAAATCTTTTGGCGCGGCTTTGCAATATTTTACAGGCGACAAAAATCACAATGTTAAAATCCGTGAAATCGCCATTAAAAAAGGATTAAAATTAAATGAATACGGACTGTGGCGCAAAGAAAAAAATATCGCCTGCCAAACCGAGGAAAAAATCTACGCCGCATTGGGCTTGGATTACATTGAGCCGGAGCTGCGCACTGATTCAGGAGAAATTTTTGCGGCGCAAAAACATCAATTGCCAAGACTAATTCCACACGGCTCACTCAAGGGTGATTTGCAAATACAAACAAATTGGACTGATGGAGAATGTACAATAGAAGCGTTGGCGCGCGCTGCCATGGAGGCGGGATTGGAGTATATCGCCATTACCGACCACACTAAAACACTAGGCATAGCGCACGGCTTGGATGAAAAACAATTAGCCAAACAGGGCCAAAAAATTGACGCGCTCAATGTCAAATTTATTAAAGAAAAAATAAATTTTAAAATTTTAAAAAGCGCGGAAATAAATATCAATAAAGACGGTTCGCTGGACATTGCCGACGCGGCATTAAAAAAATTGGACATAATGAGTGTAGCTATACATTCGGCTTTTCGCTTAAGTAAGAACGAACAAACCAAAAGAATCATACGCGCGATTGAACACTCGCTAGTAAATATCCTCTTTCATCCCACTGGTCGTCTCATCAATCGCCGCGAGCCATATGAACTGGATTTGGAAGCCATTATCAAAGCCGCGGCCGCGAACAGGGTGGCTCTTGAATTAGATTGCTTTCCTGATAGAATGGATTTAAAAGATACCTATGTGCGGCAAGTAATCGCTCGGGGCGTTAAAATAGCCATTGATACTGACGCCCACCATCCAGAACACTTTAAATTCCTGGAATTGGGTATTGGCACAGCACGGCGCGGCTGGGCGGCTAAAAACGATGTAATCAACACCTGGCCGATTAAAAAATTATTAAAATGGGCTAGAAAATAACTATGCATAATGGAGAAAAAAGTGGGGCTGACATGCGAGATATTAAATTTCATGTTATTGAATATGCGGCCTTAAGCGAAGCCAAACCGGAAAAAAGCGAAAGAGTAAATCAGGACAGTCATTTGGAATTTCAAAAAGATGGTCTGTTTGTGGCAATCGTGGCTGATGGTATTGGCGGAGAGCCGGGCGGAGAAATCGCCTCCAAATTAGCAATCGCCGCGAGCAAAGAAGTCGCGGACCGAGCGCCAAAAACGCAACCACTTCAAGAAATTTTGACAGAAATGATAGAAACCGGCGATACTGATATTCGCGATATTCAAAAACGAAGTTTGCAATACAAAACCATGGGAACAACTTTTGCCGGCATAGCTGTACGAGGCAATGAATTTGCCAGCGCTAATGTCGGCGATTCTAGAATTTATCGAAAAAGAGGAGCCACTTGGGGATGCCTTTCCGAAGACCATACTGTCGGGGCGGAAATGTTAGCAAAAGGAGCGAGTCAGCAAGAAGCGGCTAAAAAAGACCATGTGATAACGCGCTACATTGGCTACGGACCAAAACAAATAAAACCGTGCGAACATCGGCTACCGATAAAATCAGGAGAAATTTTTTTACTGACCAGCGACGGCATCCACACCAGATTGACAGACCAAGAATTATTTGATTTAATCAATGAACAAGATTCAGCCGAAACAATCACGCTAAAAATAATGGACGCGGCCAAAACAAAAGAATTATTTGACGACGCGACAGTTGTGGTGGTGAAAGTAAAATAATAAAAGGTCCAGTGGTGGAACTGGTATACACACAGCACTTAAAATGCTGCGCCGCAAGGCATGTGGGTTCGATTCCCACCTGGACCAAATAAATATAAAATATGTCAGACAGTGAAAAATATTTTCCCGCACGAGAGGCGGAATTTGTGGAAAAACATTTTAAAAATGGTTTCGGCCTATGTTCTGATATTCGCAACCGTTGGCAAGGATTGCGCGTAGGTGCACAAGGGTCAACTCTGCGAGATGACTTTAAAGAATTCATAACTCCACTTGAACACTACGAAGATTACGCCAAAAAATCGTATTTTACCGAAGCAATTTTAAAACACAGCGACCAAGAGGCCGTCCGCAAATATGATGAAATCGTGAATAAATTTAATGCCGACCTGCCAAGAATCATTCGAGAAAACGACGGGCAGGCCATTCAAAATTTTTTAAAAACAGCCGAGGAATTAATTTCCAGCCCGGAAGCAATTAAATAATTTCATGGATCGCGTCATCACTCCACAACTCAAAGATGATGAAACAAAACTTGACCTGACTTTGCGGCCGCAGAGTTTGGGCGAATTTATCGGCCAAGAAAAAATTAAAAATAACCTGCGAATTTTTTTGGACGCGGCAAAAAAACGCGCCGAATCATTGGAACATGTTTTGCTATACGGCAATCCCGGGTTGGGTAAAACTACTTTGGCCAATATAATTGCCAAAGAAATGGGCGCGAACATCAAAATAACCTCGGGTCCGGCTTTGGAGCGAGTCGGCGACTTGGCCGCCATCCTCACCAGTTTGGAAACAGGCGATGTGCTGTTCGTGGATGAAATTCATCGCATGAACAAAACCATTGAAGAAATACTTTACCCGGCTTTGGAGGATTATGCCCTAGACATTATCATTGGCAAGGGTCCTGGCGCGCGCACTTTGCGCGTGGACTTGAACCGCTTCACTCTTATCGGCGCCACTACTAAAATGAGTTTACTTTCCAGCCCTTTGCGCGACCGTTTTGGCGCAATTTATCATCTTAATTTTTACGAAGAGCCGGAAATTGAACAAATTGTGCGACGGAGCGCCGGTATTTTAGACATTAGCACTGATAATGACGCCGCTCGCTTGATTGCAGTTTCAGCCCGCCGCACTCCGCGCGTGGCCAATCGCCTGCTCAAACGGGTGCGTGACTTCGCGCAAGTGAAAGGAAATGGTATAATTACCACTACTTTGGCTCAAGAGGCATTGAAAATGCTGGAAATTGATCAAGTCGGCCTGGATCACATTGACCGCCTGATGCTAAAAGTAATGATTGAAAAATTCAATGGCGGGCCGGTTGGATTGCAAACGCTTTCAGCTGCCACAGCTGAAGAAATTGAAACAATTGAAACCATTTACGAGCCATTCTTGCTTCAATGCGGCTTAATCAATCGCACACCGCGCGGCCGCGTGGCCACTCCATTGGCTTACAAACATCTCGGCATGGAGCCGCCTAAACAAGCCAATCTTTTATAAACTATGACCTTTCCACTTTTTTATATATTATTTCCGGTCGCGCTTTTTGCGCTTGTCTACGCGATTTTCATTTTAATGGATATTTACCATTTGATTTCTTTTGCCGAAGTTCATTTTATGAGCTTTTTTATGACTTTTATTTTCCTTGCCGGAGTGGTCTACATTTCTTTTTGGGCGTGGACGCTGGCTCAACCCATTGATTGGAACGAGCCGGTGACAATTTTTCAATCAATTTCTTTTTCGCCTCAACCGGAATCTTTTTAATATGCGTTACAACAACATCATCAAACAAAAACAATACGAAAAAATCATTTATCTTTTGCGGCGCGACACTGTCACTTTTGTTCCGCGTGTTGTCTTACTTTTAGTTTTGGCCGGGGTCGGTTATGGATTATATTTTCTTTTGAAAATACTGTTTCCAACTCTTTTTATCAATAACAATGGCTTCGCCATTATGATTCTTTTGGGAGGCGTCTACGCGCTTTCCATCTGGCTGTTTTTTTACACCGCTTTTGTAAATTATTTTCTTGATATCTGGATTGTAACGAACGACCGCATTATTGACATCCGCCAGCAGGGACTGTTTGCACGCACTGTGGCTGAACTGGATTTGTTTCGCGTGCAAGATGTCACTTCCGAAGCCAATGGACTATTTGCCACGATGTTTGATTTTGGCAATGTCTATATTCAAACCGCCGGAGAAAAAGAAAGATTTACTTTTTTCAATGTGCCAGAGCCGCACAAAATCCGCGAAGCCATTATTCAGCTGGCTGATGAAGACAGAAAATTCCACGGCTCGCAACCAAATTGATTTCAAAAAGTCCGATTGAATGAATCTGGACTTTTTTACTTACTAAATTTTTTTGCTCCTCTCTTTTTGCTCTAGTTCTTTTAAATTATCCACCTCACCTTGAATTTGTATTATTATAGTGTCCAACGATTCCTGGGGCATTTCTTTCAAATTTAATATTTGTTGTTTTATTTGGAATTCACTCCCATCATCTCCAAAAAATTTTTTTGCATATTCGGGATGATTGATTTAATTCTGTGTATAAGTAGTATAGTTTTTCCGCTCATTTAAAAGTAAATTTGGCATTTTTGTGAGACAATTCTCGTGTATGAAAATATTACACGAGAAAATGCACAATTGCCAAGACAATTCTTGGTCTTACGGACAGCGCCGCAGAAGATGTTTTGTCTGCGGAAAAACATGGACGGTTTGGAAAAGAAAACGGGGACGGAAACATTCTCGTCCCGACAAAAACCTTTTGCGAAAGATTTTTGTCGAAAGAGAATCGTTGAGTCGTTTGTTGCCGGTAAGAAAGAAAAGGATAACGGTGAGCGGCGCTAGCCGGCGTTTAAACAAAGCGATGCTGGCAGTGGTTGATGAAAAAAATCAAGGACATTTTACCGGTGAGCAATATATCCTCATTATCGACGCTCTCTGGTATCATTTTCAGAAACAACGTTGGACTCTCTACCTTGTTGCTGTACGAACCGTCAATGGCAAGCGAGCCAGATTCTTATCGCCAGTATTGCTGCCTGGAAAAGAAAATCTATTTGACTGGCAAGCGGTTATCTCACAATTGCCAATAGGCCTTAAAAATCGCTCTGTTGCCCTTGTTTCCGATGGTTGGCGAGGAGTGGAAAGGGTGGCAAAAGAAAATAACTGGATTTTGCAAAGATGCCATTTTCATTTCATATCCCAACTGCAAGTCAACCGCGGCCGATGGAAACAATTGCCTGATCAAATGTATCGAGAACAAATTTATCAAACTGCCAGAAAATTGCTTACTGCCAAGACAAGGATTAATTTTTACAAAGAACAACTGATTAAATTTACCAATCACCCCCGAT
>JACROI010000016.1 GCA_016214465.1 Candidatus Magasanikiibacteriota bacterium | reverse complement strand
CCGTCAAACCGCATAAAGGGATTGAGAACCGAACGCCGATGGAACAACTTATTAACTACTTTTATCCACAGGAACTGTAAACAACGCTTGACTTACTTACACATCATTATTATGAACACTATGACAAAGACACAAAGTGTTTCCGCTACCAAGCTGGCTGTGGCTACAGCCGTGCTTTTGGCAGCTGGAGGATTGGCCATGGCCACCGCGCCAGCCATGCAACAGAGTAAGTCGTCCGGTCCGACTTCGGGATCCAATTGGGTCAAAACTACTTATTGCGAACAAAAAGGCGCTGATATTGAAATCAACAAAAACAACGGTCCCAAGTATATTTTAAAAGCCGGTTGTAAAAATACTGGCCACGGTTATCGCAATTATGGGAGCTACTGGTGGTATAGTTATACCTGGGGAAACAAAACTTTTGGCAGCCTTTAATTTTAGTGCCTACGGCGCGCCGATAACGGTTACAAGTTTGACGGTGGATACACTAGGATCAGGAGGTTCCCTTTCTAATGAAGACAATCTACTTGTTAAATTTGGTAAATTTCAATTAAGGAATGGAGAAGGAACTATATTGGCAGATGGTTTGATAACTGATAAAGGCGAGAAGTTGGTCTTTTCAGGTTTTAGCCAGATTGTCCCCGTAAGCAATGGTTTTCCTTTTAAGTTTTTAATTTCCGCTGATATATCTTATGCTTCACTCGGTGGTATTAATTATCAATTTAATATCAATAAAGCGTCATATATTGGTTCAGACGCTCAATTAATTCAGGCGGCTTTCCCGATTAGCTATGGACCAATAAATATTATTGATAATGTTTTATCGGTATTAGAGGTCTCTTGGAGTCCATTTACGCCTATGGGAGTGGCTGCGCCGAGTTTCAAACAAATTGTAGCCCAACTGAATTTTGTTGCCAAAGCGTCAGCTTTATCACCAGTGCCGGATATTATTATAGATAGTTTGGCTGTTGCGGTCACCAGCACTTTTCCTGTTACCGATTGGCAGTTACACAAAGGCACGCCGGATAGTTCTGTTTTGGCCAAGGGTTTAATTGATGGTGTAAAAGTCAATTTTAGCGGTTTTGCGTCATCAATGCCCATTGCTTCCGCCGAGACATTTTATATAACCGCTAATACTACGCAAGCCAAAGTTAATTCTAGCATGGGTATTGGAGGAATACAATCTGCCGCCGATGTCGGTACTAATACCGACGCTACTATTAAAGCAGTATTGCCGATGCCTTGGAAAGCTTTTGTTTATTAGTTATTTCTGAAATTGTCTCGACGCTCTCGCGAGGTCGGGGCGATTTTAATTTTGAACGGATTTTGGTACAATAGTTTTTGTATGGTGTCTTTGTCCACCCCATTGTCGCAATTTCCAACGGTAAAAAAATCTTTGCTTAAAAAATTAGCTTCTTTAGGTTTACGTTCGGCGCGTGATTTGATTTTCTATTTTCCTTTCCGCTATGATGACTTTAGCCGCATTGTGCCTATTAATCAATTGCAAAGCGAAACGCGAGTGACTGCGCGTGGACGATTGCAACTTATCGCTCACAAACGGAGTTCATGGCAACGCCGTTTGATTACCGAAGCCATGCTGGCTGATAACACTGGGCAGCTGCGCGCAATTTGGTTTAATCAGCCATATATTGCCAAAGTTTTGCAAGTCGGAGATAAATTGTCTCTGGCCGGCAAAGTGGAATTGAGCCGTTTTGGAATGCAGATGGTTAATCCCACTTTTGAAAAAATCAAAGTCGATGGCGCGAGCGTGCACACCGGCCGCTTGGTGCCGATTTATCCCACCACAGCCGGAGTTACGCAAAAGCAGTTGCGTTTTTTAATCAGCAGGGCGCTGGCCGCGGCAAGTCAGTGTCCGGAATGGCTGTTGCCGGAAATTATCCGCGTTAATAATTTTCCAGCGCTTCCGGCGGCCTTGCAAGAAATTCATTTTCCATCAGGCGGAATCAAATCAGCCAAAGCCCGCGAGCGGTTTCAATTTGAAGAATTATTTTTAATCCAACTGAAAAATGAATTAGCGCGGCGAGAATGGCGCGGATTGGCGGCTAAAGCAGTGGTTTTTCAAGAAAAAGAAACAAAGGATTTTGTCTCCGGACTGGGATTCACTTTGACAGATGACCAGCGCCGTTCGGCTTGGGAAATTTTGCAAGATATGTCCGGCAATCGGCCGATGAATCGTTTGCTTAACGGCGATGTTGGTTCTGGTAAAACAATAGTGGCTTTGACGGCAATTTACAACGCCGCGCTCAATCATTTTCAATCCGTTTGGCTCGCGCCAACCGAGATTTTGGCTCAACAGCATTTTGCCACGGCCTGTCGGTTGTTCAACGGCCGAGAAATACGAGTCGGGCTTTTGACCGGCAGTAGCGCAAAAATTAGTAGCCAAGAAATTGTTGATTGCCCCAAAAAAAAGTTTTTATCAGAAGTCGCGGCCGGGAAAATTGATTTGGTTATTGGCACGCATGCGGTGATTGGGGATAAAGTATGTTTTCAAAATTTGGCTTTGGCGATTGTGGATGAACAACATCGTTTTGGCGTGGAACAACGCCGGCTTTTGCGCGCCAAATCCGCCAATGACAGTACTCCGCATTTTTTATCAATGACCGCCACGCCCATTCCGCGCTCTTACGCTTTGGCTTTGTTTGGGGATTTGGATTTATCTTTGATAAAACAAATGCCGATTGGCCGGTGTAAAATCATCACGCGCTTGGTAGAGGAAATCAATCGCCACAAGGCCTATAAGTTTATCCGCGAGCAGGTTGGTCAGGGAAGGCAGATTTTTGTAATTTGTCCGTTGATTGAAGAAAAAGAAGCGCCTAGCGGCCGGCAATTGGTCTTGATGGAGAAAAAAACCGTGCTCGCGGAGTTTAAAAAATTATCAGAAGAAATATTTTTTGACTTGCGGATTAATTTTTTGCACGGTAAAATGAAACCTAAAGAAAAAGAAACAGTAATGCAAGATTTTTTAAATAAAAAATTTGATATTTTAGTAGCGACTTCGGTAGTGGAAGTTGGAGTGGATATTCCCAATGCCTCGGTGATGATGATTGAAGGAGCGGAAAGGTTTGGCCTTGCGCAATTGCATCAATTTCGCGGCAGAGTTGGGCGTAGTGTTCACCAATCATATTGTTTGCTCTTCACGAACGCTGTTAGTGAATTGTCAAAACAGCGGTTGTGGTATTTTGTGAACACAGCCGATGGTTTTGAATTGGCGGAAAAGGATTTGGAATTGCGTGGGCCTGGTGAGGTGTTTGGCGAAACACAGCATGGTTTTCCTGAATTGAAAATCGCCACTTTGCAAAATATTGAACTGATTAAAAAAAGCCGCGAATCAGCGCGGCAAATTATTGATTCTGACCCGACTTTGGTCAAACATTCTTTATTGCAAAAAAAATTAGTCGAGTGGGAAAGTGGAGTGCATTTGGAGTAAATCAGCTAATTATCTTTTCTACCACCTCTTTCACATTTTTAATGTGAGCGATTTTAAGGCCGCTATTTTTTAGCAATTCTTTCGTTTGCGGAAGTACCGCGTATTTTAGGCCCATTTTTTGCGCTTCTGACAAACGCCTCTCGGTTTGCGACACTGTGCGCACCTCTCCGCCCAGCCCAACCTCGCCAAAAGCCACTAAATCAGGCGGCACATTTTTGCTTTTCAAAGCTGAAGCAATGGCCAAAACCACCGCCAAGTCAGCTGCCGGCTCATCTGCCTTAAGTCCGCCGATAACATTTAAAAATACATCATAACTTTCCAAAGGCAAGCCGGTGCGTTTGGCCAAGACGGCAATCAGCACCTGCAAGCGATTCAAATCAAAGCCCGAAGCGCGACGTTGAGGATAGCCAAAATTGGTTCTGGTTACAAGCGCTTGAATTTCCAAAAGAATCGGCCGCGAACCGGCAATCAGGCAGGTGATAACCGAGCCAGGCACTGGTTCACCGCGGCCTGATAAAAACGCCGCGGAGGGATTTTTCACTTCTTTCAAACCCAATCCGGTCATTTCAAAAATACCGGCCTCGGCCGTGGAGCCAAAACGATTTTTCACCGCGCGCAAAATGCGAAATTGATGAAATTTATCTCCTTCCAAATATAGCACCGTGTCCACGATATGCTCCAATGTTTTTGGGCCGCCGAGCGAGCCCTCTTTTGTCACATGGCCGATAATGATAATGGGCACGCGCGTGCTTTTGGCTGTTTCGGTCAATTTAGCGCAAGCGGCTTTTAATTGCGTTGGATTCCCGGCCGGGCCAGTCACCTCCACGCTCGCGATTGTCTGAATGGAATCAACAATCGCGAGTGACGGTGATAAATGTTCAATTGTGGCGCAAATGGTTTCCAAATTGGTTTCACCAAGAAATTCCAATTGGCGCGGTTGTAATTTGAGCCGGTCAAAACGCAACTTCACCTGTTCAGCTGATTCTTCGCCGGAAACATAAAGTACTTTGGTTGGTAGAACGCTCGCGATCTGCAACACCAAAGTGGATTTGCCAATGCCTGGCTCGCCTCCCAAAAGAGTGAGCCCGCCAGGCGCCAAGCCGCCGCCAAGTACGCGGTCAAATTCATCCATTCCAGTTTTCAAGCGTGACACTTCCTGCCCGATGATGTTTCCGAAATTTATTGTTTTCCCAGCCGGCGCGCTGTTTTTTTTATCTTTTAAATTTTTAATTTGCGCGGCCATCGCCGCGGTTTCTTTAATTGTGCTCCAACTGCCGCATTCCAAACACCGTCCGGTCCATTTGGAGTATTGGGCGTCGCATTTGGAGCAGGAAAAAATTGTTGAGCCGGATTTCATAAATGTGAAGGGTCGAAATTAAAGAGGACAATCAAAAACAAGTTCTGCCGCTTCCAAATCTTTAACGCCTTGGCTCGTGATTAGATTTGCCACACTCATGGCGTAATCAAATCTTTTTTTGCCTAAGCTTTGACCGGCAAATTTGCCGTTCTTATGCTGTTCCCAAAATTTTATAATGCCTTTTTGAATAGATAGCGCGTCGCAGCCGCCATTGGCCGGATTCATGGCGTATTTTATTGCACCAGGTCCGCTGTTATGTCCCAAATAGATTAAACTTAATTTTTCAACGATGGACGAATTTGGGCAGGTCTCATTGATAAGTTTTATTGACGCTTTGAGCATTTGCGCGCCCACGGCCGTATTTACTTCCGGGTCTTTTAAATTATTGCATTTGTCTTTCCAAAAAGGATATTTATTAAGCACCATTTGGCAATTTTCTTCTTTGGTTTGAAATAGTCCGGTAAAGCCGTATTTGTTGACGATGTCGGTGTCTAATCCGGATTCTTTATAAGCCATGGTTTTGAGAACACGCCAGTCCACCGGTGCGCAGGCGCTGAATTTTTGAAAAATGGCGTCATAGATTGGATTTTCCAGTTTTTTAGGCACGCCAACTTCTTTCCCAGCTCCCAAATTTTCTACAACCATATCTTCCAAATTAACTGTTTTTATAACATTGATTTTTAAACTTTTAAATTGCACCAATTCGGGATTTAACAAATAGAGCATGAGATAAGAGCCTAGCAATAAAATCAATCCGAAAACAGCGCTGGTGATTCGTTCTTTTCCAGCTCCGGCTCGTGTCGCGTCTCCTCCGGAGGTGAGATAAGTAAAGCCGCCTAACATAATCATGATTGTGGCGATAATTCCAGCCACTAACACCGCCCATTTGTAAATACCGACAATGTATTGGCCGATAAAAGGAATATAGATGTTGCCCTCGTCATCCGGTTTTTCCATACCCTTGGCGGTAAAGGGCTGTAAAGTAGGGACATCAACTTCAAGTTTGGGAACGGTGGGCGCGATTTTTAAGTACCCCTCGCCGGTTTCTTGAGCAAACGGCGGAAGGCATTTTTTTTCATCGCCTTGGCCAATTCCACAATTGCCAGATTGGCATTGGACAGAATCAATGCAAGATAAGCCATCTGCAAATCTTTTTTCACAACTATAATCAGCTTCCTTGCCAGGATGAGGTGTCATTTCGCAGAAGTCATATTGCAAACATGGCGGAGAACATTTATCGTATGGTAGATATTTGGTTTCGCCTTGCACCGATGTACCAAAAAATATCCCGCCTAATATCGCCGTAACTAAAATTATTTTTTTAAATTTTGTGTTGGTCATGGATTTTATGGATTAGGACAATCGCCCTTGGACCAATTTATTCCGTTAAACAATGTGCTACAATCTGGCTCAAATGTATTCGGCAGTGTGGCATTATCAGATAAGGTGCAACAACCTTCTGAAGATTCTTTTGTTTGCTTAGTTTGTTTAGCAGCTGCCGCGTTAAATACGATTTTACATTTACTGGCTAAATCATTGCCGTTTTTATAATGCGCCGCGTTATTTAATCCAAGCTTGCTCCAGTCAAGATTACGCGGATCGGTGTGTGTTGTACCTTCTACTTGACAATGTCCAATAATTGATTGATCAGATTTAACAACGCCAATGCCGGTTCGATTTATAATACTGTTTATTAATTTATTCAAAGAAGCGATCATTTCATCGGTGTAGGTACAATTTGGCGACGGACCTGAGCCAGGGCAATTTTTCGTGTGCGACAAATCAATGCCGATTGAGTAAGCATTGATTGGTCCGGCATGCCACGCTCTTTTTTCTTCTCCAACCAGTTGATAAATTTTTCCATCTTGATCAATGGAATAATGAGAAGAAACTCCCCGTTGCTTAAAAATGTTTACAGTGGAGGCAGTAGTTTTTCCACCCTCATGAATTACAATATATTTTATTTTACTTAAATCTCTTGTCCCGCACGCTAGATTGTCTAATTGACCAAGATAAGTAATATCGCCGATTCCAGAAGATTTTGAAGGGCTGTTAGGACCGGTACAAGACGGAGAATCTATTGGGTCTTTCATCACCTTCGGATCATCAGCTAAATCCGCTGTTTCCATTATTTTAATTTTCAAACTTCTAAATTCCACCAAACCGGGGTTAATGAGATAAAGCAACATGTATGACCCCAAAAGCAGAATCAAGCCGAAAATGGCGCTGCCGATTCGCTCTTTACCAGCGCCGGCTTGTGTGGCATTGCCGCCGGAAGTCAGATAAGTGAAACCGCCTAGAATTATCATTATGGTGGCGATAATTCCGGCTACAAGTAGCATCCACTTGTAAATACCAACGATGTACTGGCCGATGAAAGGAAAATAGATATTGCCTTGGTCATCTGGTTTTTCCAGGCCTTTGGTGGTAAAGGGTAGGAGAGTGGGGATTTTGATTTCCAGTTTTGGCGCGATTGGCGCGAATTTGAGATAACCGGCATTTGTTTCCGGTTCCATGCATTGTTTTTCACCGCCTTGCGCAGATCCGCAGAAGTTGGTTTTACATTGGCGAGGGCGATTGCAAATTTTGTTGTTTTCTAATTGAGGAACGCAATCGTAGCTATAATTAGCAACAATAGTAGAATCTTTATCCAATCCGCCTTCACAAAATTTGTTAGTTGGGCAATCTGTATCCTGATTGCACTTTCCCTCAGGTTTGGTTGGTTCAAAAGGAGATTCTGCTTTTTCAGCCAACACCAAATGCGGCAGAAGTATTATGGCGGCGTTCAGTATTAAAAATGATGAAATTAGTTTTCTAAATGTCATAATTTTGTTTAGATCCCTCGCTATCGCCTGCCTGCCGGCAGGCAGGCTCGGGATGACGCTAACGCGTCATTTTATCATCTTCCCGATTTTTTCCACGGTCATCTCTCCATTCCATTTTTCACCGTTCATAAAGAAATATGGCGCGTAGTCCACACCAACGGCCTTACCTTCTTCAAACCCGCGCTGAATTAATGGTTTGGTTTGGCCGCTTTCCAAACATTGGACAAACTGATTTTCATCAAGTTTAAATTCTTTTGCCAAAGCCAGCAGGTTTTCTCGACTTAAATTGTCTTGATTCATAAACAACGCGTCATGATATTCCCAGAATTTTCCTTGTTTTTCCGCGCAACGTGCGGCTTCGTGCGCGAGCCAGGTAACATTGACTGGCGGCAGAAAAGGAAAATCCTTCCAGACAAATCGCACTTTGTCCGGATAGGCCTCGTGTATTTTTTTCAGTTCAAAATTGGCTTCGGCGCAGTGCGGACAGCGAAAGTCAGCGTATTCCACAATGGTAATTTGCGCGTTGGCTGGCCCGAGGATCGGGTCAGCCGCGGTAATGGTCGGCGCGGCAGAAGTCGTCGGTTCAATTTTAGTTTTGGTCTGTGTCTGTTTTATTATTTTTTCAAAAGAAGAAGGTGAATTGGAGCGCACAGAATTAAAAAAAGCCGCGAGGATTAAAATAATGCCTATAATTAAGAAAAATGGGATAAAATTGCTTGTTTTCATGAAATTTCACTGTTTTTATGTCATTGCGAGGACACCGACCTCGATCTGGGGACGAAGTAATCTCATATTTAAGTTGCGAGATTGCTTCGCTGCGCTCGCAATGACACTTCGTGTTATTTTAGTTTTATCTGACGCAACTGTCCTGTCAAATTATCAGTGAAATACAAAGTTGATTTGTCTGCCGAAATTATCAAATTGGCAATGGATAAATTTCCTTCCGGCACAGCCACCATATTTTTCAAATTCGTTTTTAAATCAATTTTATACAGAGTATCCGGCGATGATTTGGCCAGTTCTGGCACAAAACCCACGCCTTTTTCCAATGAATCAGGCACGGCGCAGTATACAGTATCGTTATCGGCAAAGGTACATTTGTCAGCCCAAGTATTAACATTTAATTTATGGCGATTAGCTCCCATATTATCACCCTGCGCTTCGGTAAACCACAGTGTCGGGGCATAGTTGCTGTCGGCGTTGAAAGTGCTGTAAATCAGCTTGCCGCCGTCAGGCGTCCATTTTGGTTCAAAAGACAATCCCTCCACCACCAATGGTTTGTAATTTTCATTATTGGGGCCTAATGGAATAATTTCTTTGCGCGCGAATCCTAAAGCGTCGCCAGTGGCGGCAAAAGCGATAACTCCGCCGTCCGGAGACCAACTGACTTTTACTTTGTCAGCATTTTTGCCCAAGGCCTCAACTGTTTTCGCTTCCGAGCCATCAGGATTGGAAATCACAAGCCAGCGATTTTCTACCGAGACGCCAATGCTTTTGGCGGCAATTTTATCGCCTTGCGATGAAAAACTAAAGTCCTCCCAATGTTTTGGCAGAGTCGCTTGTTTTTGCGTTGTAAAATTGTAAAGGATTTTTGAGTTATCCGGATATTCAATAATGGCTTTGTCATTCTGTGTTGACCATGTCACTTTTTGCGCGTCGGCAAATGTCCGCGATGATAATTGCGTGGCTTTGCCATCAGGAGTGACGCGGAAAAATTTGCCGGAGTTCGGGTCGTAATAGTTGGCGTTTTTGCCATCAGCGGAAACTGTGGCAAAACGCGCCGCGCCGGAAGTTATGGCTGTTGTTTGCGTCAATCCGCCTTGCGCTGTCGGAGCGGCTTTCGGCAAGGCAACTGCTGTGGGCGGCAATGTTGGCGTGGGTACGCCTTCTTTAGCCACTGGCAGGCCGCCTGTTGGGGCAACGATCGGCGGCTTTACAACTATCGGAGCCGCGGTTGGTTTTTTTAAAAAAACATAATAAAGACCGTAGGCGATGCCAATGGTTGCTATGATGAATAAAGCGATAAGCAGGATGCGTTTTTTGTCCATATAAAATGTCACTTAAAAATATCTACGATTGGTTTTATTAATTTGCACCAATCAACCCATGCGGCGTTGCATATAATTCCCGCTATGCCGCCGAGATATATAGCGAGAAAGCCAGCTGCGGCCACTGGAAACAATGCCCAGCCAATGATTAAAAAAATTTGTTCAGCTTGGTTCATTTGCGTAAAAAGATAATCAATAATCAACGCGTAGATGTTCAAACTTTTGGCTCCTTTGGCTAATTGCGCCGCTTCCTTGCCCATTCCGCCGGCATTATCCACAACATTTTTTATCGGAGCGGCCGCTTTGGCCAGCACAATTTTAAAGAGTGTCAGGATAATTAAAGTGAGGAGTCCGCTCGCCGCGCCCAATGGTATTAAAAGGGCTTGAAATAAGCTGCTTAAAATCAGGAAAAAAGTCACCCATGGATAAATTTGTTCAAACATATTCCAATAACACCGCGTTTTTTTTCGCGTTGATTTTGATTGCTTGTTTTTTCTTTGTCTGATTTTGCAGCAGCCATTCAGCCAATTTTTCCTCCACTTCTTTTTGAATAATTTTTCCAATACCTCGCGCGCCTTCTTCCCGTTCACCGGCCTGCTTGGCTAAAATTTTCGCAGCATCGTTAGAAATTGACAAAGCCAGATTTTTCTTAATTAATCGTTCATTCAATTCGGCTATTTTCAATTCCACTATTTTTTCCAAATCTTTTTCCAACAATGGCTTAAACACTAAAATGGAATCCAAACGATTGAGAAATTCCGGACGAAAATGTTCTGATAATGTTTTTAGAACGGAATTTTTCAATGAGGCGGATTTTTTAGCGTCAATTTGGACAGCCGGTTTGCCGTCTTGAAAACCAAAACCGGCATTACGAAAAGGTTCATTGCCTAAATTGGAAGTCATTACGATAATGGTATTTTTAAAATTTATTTTTTTGCCTGTGGCGTCGGTAAGGTGTCCTTCATCAAGAATTTGCAACAGGATATTGAAAACCTCCGGATGCGCTTTGTCAATTTCATCAAAAAGAATCACCGAGTAGGGTTTGTGTTTGATTTTGTCGGTAAATTTATTGCCTTCTTTATACCCCACATAGCCGACCGGGGAGCCAATGAGTTTGGAGGTTTGAAATCCTTCGCTGAATTCAGACATATCCAGACGGATAAAAGCGTCGCGGTCTTTGAAAATCAATTCCGCCAGCACTTTGGTCAGCTCGGTTTTGCCTACTCCGGAAGGCCCTGTAAAAAGAAACGAAGCCAATGGCCGCCCCGGATGCGACAATCCCATTCGCGCTCGGCGCAAACTTTGCGCCACTTCTTTTACCGCCTCGTCTTGGCCGATGATTTTCTTTTTTATGTCTTCTTCCAAATTCAGCAATTTATTTTTTTCCTCGTCAATTATTTCTTCAGCCGGAATGCCGGTGGAAAGAGCGATGATTTTGGCGATGTCTTTGGCTTCCAAAATTGTCTTCGGCCGTTTGTCGCTTTTGTTAATTTTTTCTTTCAAGTCTTCAATTTTTTGAGCGATTAAATCTTCTTCGTCTTTGAATTGCAAGGCCTTTTCAAAATTTTCTTCCAACACCGCTTTTTCTTTTTTCTCGCCTGCTTCTCGCAATTGTTTTTCCAGATTTTTTTGTTGGCGCAATACGCCGCTGGATTTGACGGTTAATTTTTTAGCCGAGCCGGCTTCATCCAATAAATCAATGGCTTTGTCAGGAAAAAATTTGTCCTGACGGTAGCGGCCGGCCAACTCAACTGCCGCGAAAATCGCTTCGTCCGTGATTTTTAAATAATGAAATTTTTCATAATTTTCTTTAATACCGCGCAGAATGGCCACGGTTTCTTCTTTGGTCGGTTCGTTGACGATAATCGGCTGAAAGCGACGTTCCAAAGCCGCGTCTGATTCAATGTGTTTTTTAAATTCTTCAAAAGTCGTTGCGCCGATACAGCGAATTTCACCGCGCGCCAAAGCCGGTTTGAGCAAATTCGCCGCGTCCATTGAACCGGAAGCCGAGCCAGCTCCGACAATAGTGTGCAGTTCGTCAATGAAAAGAATAATGTCCGGGTCGGATTTTACTTCATCAAGCAATTGTTTCAGCCGGTTTTCAAATTCGCCGCGATAAATCGTGCCGGCAATCAATAATCCCAAATCCAGTCGTCTGATTTTTTTGCCTTGCAATTGGTCAGGTACCTCGCCCGCCATGATTTTTTGCGCCAGCCCTTCCACAATCGCGGTTTTGCCAACGCCCGGGTCGCCCAAGAGCACTGGATTGTTTTTCAAACGGCGACAGAGTATCTGAATCAAACGAGTGATTTCTGTTTCGCGGCCAATAATTGGGTCCAGTGTTTTTTGCGCTTTAGTACCGGTTAAATCAAACGAAAAAAAGTCCAGAGCCGGATTTTTTCTAACGCGAGGTTTAGTGACCGCTCCGGGCTTGACTTCTTCTTTTTCTTTGGTTGGCGAGCCGAACAGCGCGGTCATTTCAGGGAATCGATTGGTGCCGATAATAACATTAAAAGCGGTTTGTTGAAGATTGTTCAGATCAATTTTATGAGTGGCAAAAAATTGTTCCAAAAGAGCGCTTTTGGTTTCCACCATGGCCAAAATCAAGTGCTCGGTGCCGATATAGCGGTGTTGGTTTTCCGCGGCGATTATGGCGGCTTTGGAGATTACTTTTTGCGCGTCATTGCTGATTTCCGGCAGGCCGGCGTTATTGTCTTTGGGAATGTTAATTAAAAAAGATACGATTTTTTCTTTGTCCAAGCCGATTTTGAAAAGTATTTCCGCTCCGACAGCTCCTTTTTCAATCAATAATCCATAGAGCAAGTGCAATGGATTCATTTCTTTGTGCCTTAATTCCGCGGCAATCTTAAAGCCGTTTTTTAATGTTTGCTGTAAGTGAGTTGAGAATTTTTGGAAAATTGATGTGGACATAGATAAATAAATGATAACATATATAGAGGTTGCAAGTAAAGGCAAAAAGAGATACAATTTGAAAACAGCTTAATTAAAAAACTTATGTTTAATTTAGATAAGTTAGAATCATTAAAAAGCAGTGGATTGGTTGACAGCGCTTTTGCCAATATCAAAAAATGGTTGGCCGACGAGGAATATGCTGAGTTTCATCATGAAATTCAAGCTTTAATTGAAGCTGAGAATGTAACTGAATTAAATGAGGCGTTTTACAAAATAATTCCTTTTGGCACAGGCGGGCGGCGCGGACAGATGGGGGCTGGCACCAATAGAATCAACAGCCGCACCATTGCCGAGTCAGCGCAAGGCGTGGCTGACTATTTAATGGAATGTTTCAATCCAACAGAGGCGCGGTCTCGCGGAGTGGTGATTACTTATGATGTGCGGCATAATTCAGAAAAATTTGCCAAGGTGGCGGCGGAAGTTTTTGTAGCCAATGATTTTAAAGTGTATTTTTACAATAGCGTGCGTTCCACTCCGCAGATTTCTTTTACTATTCGTGATAAAAACGCCATTGCCGGCGCTATGATTAGCGCGAGCCACAATCCGCCGTCGGATAATGGTATCAAAGTATATTTGGACACTGGCGGGCAGGTGGTTCCACCGCATGACACGAAAATTATTGAAAAAGTTAATAAGGTCAGCCGCATTGAATTTTATGATTTTGACCAGGCCGTGGCTGATGGCAAAATTGTGATACTTGGTGAAGAAGTTGACGAGGCCTATCAGAAAACAGTTGAAAAATTATCTTTAGGAAACTATCGCGATGTATATATTGTTTTTACGCCATTGCATGGTTGCGCCAGCATTTCTTTTTTGCCGGTTTTACGCCACGCGGGATTTAGTCGTCTGGATGTAGTGGAATTACAAATGCCATTTGACCCAGATTTTAGCGCAGTGACCAACCATATTCCCAATCCGGAAGTGCCGATTTCTTTGAATGTGGCCACGAAGCAGGCGCGTGAAAGCGGCGCGGATTTAGTAGTGGCTTCTGACCCTGACGCGGACAGAATCGGAATTGTCAGTCGCGAAAAATTATCCAATAACAATTATATTTTTCTAAATGGCAATCAAATCGGCGTTTTGCTTTTTGACTACATCACTAAACAAAGAAAAATTGCCGGCACGTTGCTAAGTCATGGCGTATTGATAAAAACAATCGTTACTACTGATTTATTGACTAAAATTGCCGAGGCCAATAATTTGGATGTGATAACGGATTTGCCGGTCGGGTTTAAATATATTGCCAATGCTATTGATACTCGTTTGAATGGTCGCAAATTTGTTTTTGGCACAGAAGAAAGCCACGGCTATCTTTACGGCGATTATTGCCGCGATAAAGACGGCGCTATTGCCGCTTTGCTCATTTGCGAATATGCCGCGTTTTTAAAACAGCAAGGCCGAACATTGTTTGAACAATTGGAATTTATTAAAAAAGAATACGGTTATTTTCGCGAGATTTTGCAGGCGATTTATTTCCCGGGTATGGATGGAATGGATAAGATGTTGAAAATAATGTCAGAGTTGCGCCTTGATTTGCCGACAGAAATTGGCGGCATGAAGGTGGCGGAAGTTTTTGACCAATCCCGGCCGTATGGCGGATTCCC
>JACROI010000026.1 GCA_016214465.1 Candidatus Magasanikiibacteriota bacterium | reverse complement strand
TCATCCAATGTAATGGATTTTGACGATTTGTTGATAAATTGGTATGAGGTTTTGCAAAAATCGGCCGTGTTAAAAAAACTGGCCGAGCAATTTCAATATATTTTGATTGATGAATATCAAGACACCAATCGTTTGCAAGCGGCCATTGTGAAATTGCTCGCGTCGGTTCATAAAAATTTATTGGTGGTTGGAGATGACGCGCAGTCAATTTATTCTTTCCGCGCCGCCGACATCAACAACATTTTGGAATTTCCCAAAGAATTTCCCAAAGCCAAAATTTTTCGTTTGGAAACCAATTATCGCTCCACTCCTAACATTTTGAATCTGGCCAATGATGTAATCAGTCAAAACAAAAAACAGTTTAAGAAAAAATTAAAAAGTCATTTGGCCGAACTGGTACATCCGCAAGTGGCGGTATTTGATTCGCCTTTTTCAGAAGCTGAATTTATCCGACAACGCGTGCGGGAATTGCAAGAGGCCGGACACGCTTTGCGGGATTTGGCCGTGTTGTTTCGAGCGGCTTTTCACGCGCAGATTTTGGAAATTGAGCTGGCCAAAGCCGGCATATCTTATGAAATGCGCGGCGGAATGCGTTTTTTTGAACGCGCCCACATTAAAGACACAATTTCCATTTTGCGCGTGGTGAATAATTTAAAAGATGAAATTGCATGGTTTCGGGTGTTGGAAATTTTTCAGGGCATAGGACATGAAACAGCCAGGATGATTATTACCAAAGCGCGCCAATCAAAGGATTTGCCTGAATTATTTACTAGCGGCATTCGTGATGGATTAAACAAAAACGCGCAAAAGGGCTGGGATGATTTTGTAAGCATCGCTGAAGTGTTAAATGAAAAAAAAGAAAAAAGCGCAGGAGACGCGGTGGAGGGGATTTTGAAATCCGTGTATGCGGATTATTTGGAAGATAAATATGAAAATGCCAAGGACCGTTTGGATGACATTAAACAGTTGGGTTGGTATGCCAAGGGACAAAAAAGTTTAAATCATTTTTTGTCGGATATTGCTTTGGACGAATCATTTGGCAAAAAAAACGCGCAGGAAAAACAAGATCGGCTGGTGCTGTCAACCATTCACCAAGCCAAGGGATTGGAATGGGAAGCGGTGTTTTTAATAAATTTGGCTTCGGGCTGTTTTCCCAACGAGCGTGCGCTCGGCGAACCGGGCGGGGAAGAAGAAGAGCGGCGGCTGTTTTATGTCGGCATCACGCGCGCCAAGCGGCTTTTGTATTTGACCTATCCCACAACCGGCCAGAGAATGAATTACAATCGTCCGTCGCCATTTTTGGAAGATATTAAAGATGAATTGATTGACAGAAAAGTATCCGATGGCCTTGGCGGTTTTACTGATGAATTGCCGACTATACAAATTGAGGAAACGACCACGCCGGCATTAAAAAAGAAAAAAGTTGACTGGCGAGTGAAAAGTTTTTTAAAGGATATTGAAGATCTCTAATTCTTGACTGAAACAGAGCGGTTTGGTATGATATTAACAATAATTATTAAACATTTTTTATGAATCCAAAAGACGAACGCACCTATGTTATGGTCAAGCCAGATGGCGTGAAACGCGGCTTGACTGGTGAAATTATTTCCCGCGTTGAACAGCGCGGGCTAAAAATTGTGGCTTTGGAAATGTTTCAACCAACCAAAGATCAAATTGATAATCATTATCCCAAAGATCAGGCCTGGATTGAACGGTTGGGTGAAAAAACATTGAATACTTATGCCAAATACGGATATGACGCGATGAAAGAATTGGGCACGACTGAAAAATTGAAAATCGGCAAAATGGTGCGCGTTTGGCTTATTGAATATATGACCTCGGCGCCTTTGGTGAAAATGGTGGTGCAGGGGGCGCACGCGGTGGATATGATTAGGAAACTCGCGGGCAATACAATGCCGGCTTTGGCAGAGATGGGTACGATTCGCGGGGATTTTTCAGTGGATAGCGCGGCTTCGGCCAATCGGGACAAGAGAGCTGTTTTCAATATTTTGCACGCGTCGGAAAATCCGCAGGAAGCAGAACATGAAATCAAGCACTGGTTTAAAAAAGAAACGATTTGCAATTACGCGCGCACGGACGACGCGGTTTAAAATGTTTTTCACATCGGGCTATAGCGCAGTTGGCTAGCGCGCACCCTTGGGGTGGGTGAGGTCGGCGGTTCAAGTCCGCCTAGCCCGATTTTTGTTTTTTAGCGCCATTTTTATTGGCCGTCTTGACAGTTTTTTGACCTTGTATTAAGATATAAATACATATTAGCACTCTAAACTTTAGAGTGCTAATTTATCCCCATTTAATTTTAATTAAATGTCGCTCGGGGAGCGACTAAAAAACATATGAATGTAAAACCTCTTAACGACCATGTGGTCGTGGAAGCGGATTCGGGCAAAGAAGTCGCCACCAGAGCCGGCATTATCTTGCCTGATACCGTGGACAAAGAAAAGCCCGAACAGGGCAAGGTCGTGGCAGCCGGGCCGGGTAAACTGTTGGAAAATGGCAGCCGCGCCATGATGTCGGTGAAAATCGGCGATAAAATTTTATTTAAAAAATATTCGCCGGATGAAATCAAGGTCGATGGAAAAGAATATTTGGTTTTATCAGAAGGGGATATTTTAGCGGTGATTGAATAATAAAAATTCTATGGCAAAACAAATTCTATTTAACGAACAAGCACGGCAAGCATTGAAAAAAGGCGTGGACATTTTGGCCAACGCCGTCAAAATTACTTTGGGTCCGCGCGGCCGCAATGTGGTTTTGGATAAGAGCTATGGTTCGCCAACCATTACCAAAGACGGCGTGACCGTGGCGAAAGACATTGAATTGCCGGACAAGTTTGAAAACATGGGCGCGGAATTGGTAAAAGAAGTCGCGTCCAAAACCAATGATGTGGCTGGCGACGGCACCACTACCGCGACTTTACTCGCGCAGGCCATTATTAACGAGGGCTTTAAAAATGTGGCGGCCGGAGCCAACCCTTTGGCTTTGAAACGGGGTATTGAAAAAGCCGTGGCAGCTGTGGTTGAGGAATTGAAAAATAACATTTCCAAGCCTGTGAAAGGCGAGGAAATTATGAATGTGGCCTCTATTTCGGCCAATGACGCGGAGATTGGCTCTGTCATTGCCAAAGCCATGAAAGAAGTTGGTGAAAACGGCGTGATTACCGTTGAGGAATCGCAATCATTTGGCATTGAAACAGAAGTCGTAAAAGGCATGCGTTTTGACAAGGGTTATGTTTCTCCTTACATGATTACCAATGTTGACGCCATGAAAGCCGAATACAGCGACGCGCAAATTTTAATTACTGACAAAAAGATTTCTTCAGTGGATGAAATTTTGCCGTTGTTGGAAAAAGTGGCGCAGGCCGGCCGCAAGGAATTGGTGATAATCGCCGATGAAGTTGATGGACAGGCGTTGGCTACTTTTGTGGTGAATAAATTGCGCGGCACTTTCAGTGTGCTGGCTGTGAAAGCCCCCGGGTTTGGCGATAGACGAAAAGAAATGCTACAAGATATTGCCATTTTGACAGGTGGCAAAGTGATTTCCGAAGATGTCGGTTTGAAATTGGACGGCGTGGTGTTGGAGGACTTGGGACGCGCTGACAAGGTTATTTCCACCAAGGATTACACCACTGTCGTCGGCGGAAAGGGCGATGAAAATGAGGTAAAAAATCGCGTTGCGCAGATCAAAAAATTGATTGAGCAGACCGATAGTGAATTTGACCGTGAAAAATTACAAGAACGATTGGCGAAATTATCCGGCGGCGTTGGTGTGATTAAAGTCGGAGCCGCGACTGAAACCGAAATGAAAGAAAAAAAGCATCGGATTGAAGACGCGGTGGCCGCGACTAAAGCCGCGATTGAAGAGGGTATTGTGCCTGGCGGAGGCGTGGCGCTGTTGCGCGCACGCAATGTTTTAGCCAATTTGAAATTGGAAGGCGATGAAAAAATTGGCGCAAATATTTTGTTCCGCTCTTTGGAAGAACCGGTGCGTCAAATTGCTGAAAACGCCGGTAAAGACGGCTCGGTGGTGGCTGAAGAAGTGAAAAAGCTGACCGGCGCCATTGGTTACAATGCTGAAACAGATAAATATGAAGATATGATTGTGGCTGGCATTGTTGACCCGACTAAAGTAACGCGCACCGCGTTGCAAAATTCAGCTTCCATTGCTTCTATGTTTTTGACAACTGAAGCGGTGGTGACTGATATTCCGGAAAAGAAAGATGAACACGGCGGAGGCGGAATGCCCGGTGGAATGGGTGGCATGGGCGGAGGCATGGGAATGGGTTATTAAGATTTTTAAAAAGATCGCTCCCGATGAGAATTGGGAGCGGTTTTTTTGTATTATTTTATTTGTGACACGCATTTGACAAAAGTAGATTACACTTGTAAGTTATAAGTAATAACTAAATTGATCATTGACAGAAGAGTGTATTTTAAATATTTATTATTCAACTGTCTAATTTTATGAAAAAAGATGATGGTATTGACAAAAAAGACAAAATAGATTTAACTGGTAGTAGTGTAGTTGAGAGGTCTTTGACAATTAATGGGCTCAAACAAAAAACAGAAAAGGAGACTGCCATGAAGAACATCACTAAAAGGGGCGAGGACTACTCTCAATGGTATCAAGATGTGATTGCCAATGCGGATTTGGCAGAGCACTCAGTTGTCCGCGGATGTATGGTGATCAAACCCTACGGTTATGCAATTTGGGAGAAGATTGTCGCTATCCTGGACTCGATGCTGAAAGAGATGGGCGTAAAAAATGCCTATTTCCCAATTTTCATTCCGGAGAGTTTTCTGGAAAGAGAAAAGAAACATGTAAAGGGATTCTCTCCTGAATTGGCTGTCGTGACCCACGGTGGAGGCAAGAAGCTGGAGGAACCGCTGGTTGTCCGTCCAACATCAGAAACAATCATCTACGAATCTTTTTCTAGATGGATTCGTTCCTACCGCGACTTGCCCTTTGTTATCAATCAATGGGCTAATGTTGTCAGGTGGGAGATGCGTCCAAGATTGTTTTTGAGAACAAGCGAATTTTTGTGGCAAGAAGGTCACAGCGCGCATGCATCTCTGCAGGAAGCCGAGGAATATGCGCTGAAGATTCTCAATGAAGTCTATGTGAAGTTCGCTCATGATTTTATGGCAATGCCTGTTTACACAGGGCAGAAATCAGAGGGCGAAAAGTTCGCTGGAGCTTTTAGGACTTTTTGCATTGAATCCTTAATGCAGGATGGGAAATCTCTGCAGGCTGGTACTTCACATAATTTGTCTGACAATTTTTCTAAGTCCTTTGATGTCAGTTTTCTTGACCAAGATGGACAAAGGAAAAATATTTTTCAGACAAGTTGGGGAGTCAGCACACGACTGATAGGCGGTTTAATCATGACACACAGCGACGATAAAGGATTGGTTCTGCCGCCCAAACTTGCTCCTGTGCAAGTTGTAATTATTCCAATAAGAGTCACTGATCAAGCGGCTATAGAAGTTGCTAAGTCGGTTGTCAAACAACTGGCCGGTTTCTCCGTGGAAACTGATTTGCGTGATTATCTGAGGCCTGGCGAAAAGTACTATGAGTGGGAGAAGAAGGGAATTCCTGTGAGAATTGAAATCGGCCCGAAAGATATGGAAAACAGGGCGGTTGTTCTTGTGCGCCGGGATACAGGAGCCAAAGAATCATGCGCTATCAGCCAGATCCCACAACGGGTTGAAGAAATTTTGCAGGACATGCAATCTAGCTTGTTTGCGGCGGCTCTGAAACGTCGGGAAGAAAGCAACAAAATTGTTGATTCCTGGCAGGATTTTGAGCAAGCTCTTAAACAGGGTGGGTATGTATTTACGCATTGGTGCGGAGACGAGAGCTGTGAAGCTGATATTAAACAGAAGACCAAAGCAGTGAGCCGTTTCATGCCTTTTGATGCAAGAGAAGAACATGGAGATCATCTTTGCATTAATTGTGGCAAAAAAACTGTTTACAAAAAACGCTGGGCGTTTGCTTTGGCCTACTAGGATAGAAGGGAGAGAAAAAATGTTTAATTCAGTGAGGCTCGAGTTGACCGGACGATGCGACATGAAGTGCCTTTACTGCCATGCTGGAGAAAAAAACACGTCCTACTACAATCAGGACGAGTTGCCTCATAGTAGATGGCTGGAAGTCATAAAGGAATGCAAGAGTATGGGGGTGAAAAATTTCATCCTTACCGGCGGTGAACCTTTCCTTTATCGACGTTGGTCTGAATTAGTTGATGCTTGCGGTAGTGATGCGCGAGTGGTTATATCCACTAATGGCAAGCATTTTTCGGAAGCCAATCTGGCGGTTCTGTCAGAACTTCCTCAGGTAAAGGAATTCAGAACAAGCATTGATGGATTGGCTACTAATGATATAATAAGAGAAGGTAGTAGCTACACTGAGTCCTTGGAAAGCATTCGACGTCTTGGGCTAGTGTTCCCGGACAGAAAGGTGATGGTGCAAACTGTCATCTATCAGCAAAATCTGCCTGAGATTCCATTGCTCTACCAAGCTCTTAAAGATATCGGCATATACTGCTGGCGGCTTAGTCAGCTCTGGAAAACAATAAGGACAGAAAGGAATCGAAACATTCTCGATTTCTCGGACTACGAGAAAATGTTTGGCTTTTTTGCTGAAGTGATTAGGATGCATCAGTGCGATAGCAAACCTTTTCTCTTGAGAATCGACAATGTCTACTATTCATGGATTGAGAAGGAAGATTATTCTCCGATGGATTTGTGCGGGCATCCGTGTTCGTACAACTTCAATTTTTTGTGTGTCAACGCAAACGGAGATCTAATCTTCTGCCCGGCCTTGAATGTACCTTTTGCTTCGATCAAAAATCAAAGCGTCAAAGATGCGATTGAAGGATCGGCATGGCTAAAGGATTTTAAAGACATTACAGTCCAATCCGTTGGTTGTCACGGTTGCCGTTACATAAAAATCTGTGGAGGAGGATGTAGAGCTGACGCCTTGCGTTGGTTTGGGACAATCACGAAGATTGATCCAAATTCCTGTTGCATGATGCCGAGAATCGAGGCCAAGATACTGCCTCTTTTGGGCGACGAAGAACGCAAAGCGTTTGAAGCTCTCATCGATCAGAATGGGCTATTTCCTGCAATCGCGGGAAGTAACATAGAGCAAGCAGTGAGTTCTTTTAACAAGAAAGGAGGATCGGGCGATGACGCTCAAGAACAAACAGCCTAGCTAGGCAAAACAAGTTGTCGCGCAAGTCGGGGTTTGACTATGTCAAACCCCCATTTTTTATTTTAAATAATTACTCGATTGAAATTTATACTTGACATACGCCAATATCGGCGTTAATTCTATTGGATTTTATTTTTGCCAACAATATGAAATAAATTTATGTGCGGCTTTTTTAATGGGGATTTTATGATATAATCAACACATGACGATTAAGGAATTAGTCAGCGAATTAAGGGGTTTGCAAGCCAAGGTGGCCGAGGCCTGGCGGATTTTGGATTTGGATAAAAAACAGATTGAGACAATGGAAATTGAAGCGGCTATGAATCATCCGGATTTTTGGCAAGACGCCGAGCTGGCGAAAAAACAAGGCCAGCGGCTTGACGAATTGAAAAAAGAATTAACAATTTGGGAAAAATTGAAAAAAGACGCGGCAGATTTGTTGGAAATGGCCGAGTTGGACATGAAAGACCAGTCGATCAATTTGCGCGAGGACTTGGAAAAACAATTATTGATTTTGCAAAAAGAATTTTCCAAGGCGGAATTTTCATTGTTATTTTCTGGCAAGCATGACGCTGGTAATGCCATTGTTTCCATCCACGCCGGAACTGGCGGAGTGGATGCGATGGATTTTGCCGAAATGCTTTTGCGAATGTATTTGCGTTTTTGCGAAAAAAAAGGATTTAATACACAAATGGTGAATGAAAGCCGCGGCGGAGAGGCTGGAATAAAAAGCGCCACGATTATTGTGCGCGGCAATCATGCCTATGGCCATTTGAAATCCGAACACGGTGTGCATCGTCTGGTGCGCATTTCGCCTTTTGACGCGGAAAAAATGCGCCACACTTCTTTCGCGTTGGTGGAGGTCTTGCCGGAAATTGATGAAAAAGCCGAGATTGAAATCAAGCCTGATGATTTGCGTATTGACACCTTTCTCGCGTCCGGACACGGCGGGCAGAGTGTGCAAACCACTTACAGCGCGGTGCGCATTGTGCATTTGCCAACCGGCCTGACTGTGGCGTGTCAAAATGAGCGAAGCCAGTCGCAAAATAAAGAGACGGCCATGAAAATTTTAAAATCCAAATTGGCCAAAATGTACGAAGAACAGCAGTCCAAAGAAATGGATAAAATTCGCGGCGAATATCATGAAGCCGGCTGGAGCAATCAGGCGCGCAGTTATGTTTTGCATCCGTATCATTTGGTCAAAGACCATCGCACGGAATTTGAATCCAAAGAGCCGGATAAGATTTTGGACGGCGAATTGGATAATTTTGTTGAGGCGTATTTAAAATGGAATAGATGGAGATAAAAAAGAGCCGCCTGGCGTTAAGCAAGGCGGTTTTTTTGAATGAGTCGTGTATTTCATCGCAACATCGCTTCCAGTATTTTTCGGTACATCTTTTCAACGATATGGCGCTGATCAGCTCCGGATGAGGCATAGTGATCCAGTCCCGGGGCGGCATTAACCTCCAGTATCACATAAGAATTTGGCGATTCCGCGAGCGTTTCCTCTGTCATCACATCAACGCCGCAATACCGCAAGCCCATGTCGCGCGTTAACCTGATAGCCAAATTTTGCCAATCAGGATGCAGTGTCTCGGTAACATCCAGCGCGTCGCCG
This sequence comes from Candidatus Magasanikiibacteriota bacterium, assembly GCA_016214465.1. Classification (GTDB taxonomy): domain Bacteria; phylum Patescibacteriota; class Patescibacteriia; order Magasanikbacterales; family UBA10003; genus UBA10003. The sequence continues at coordinate 794 of JACROI010000026.1, read as the reverse complement.
CCAGTGGACAGGTTCGCGTTCGGTAAGAGCTCCTCGCGGCTGTTTGGCAAAAGCACCGAGTTAAAAGAGAGTCCGGCTCGCTTGAGTTGATTGGCAATGCGGAAATCATCAAGTTGGATCACTGTGTCGCGGTCTGCTTGTTGGAATTGCCGTTGTTTGAGTCGCAACAGTTCCAAGATGGTTTTCCGTCCGTCTCCAATGATTGACAAAGGCAGGCGCTGATAGGCCGAGATAATCTCGCCATCCAAAACGACAATCCGATAATCCAGGCCCGGCGCTACTTTTTGCACCAGAAAGATATTTTCTCTCTCGCTCAAAGCGCGTATCGCCTGCGTAAATTCTTTTTTGTTATAGGCTTTGCAGACGCCCCAGCCCTGACTTTTGCCGTTTGGTTTGATAATGACCGGAAATCCCAAGCGGCGAGCGTAGCGATAGGCCATTTCCTGATTGCGTCGGCTGTGAATGATTGAGCACCAGCGGTTGGTGAAAAATGCCTCGCCTGTCGGGATAGGATATCCCATCAGTTTCATAAAGTAGTAAGCATAGGCCTTGTCGCGGGCGATTTCGGAAGCGCCAAGCGTGTTGAGGTCAAAGTTGGTGCTCCGGAAATAACGCTTCATACCATCAGGCCTGGCGATTTGCCCCACATATCGGTAACGCGGCTCGATGTGAATAGTGACGCCCATTTGGCGGGCAATCTTTTCAAGGAGCGGACTGACAAAACTCGGCTTCATCTGATTACCTCCTTGAGGTGTGGTTGTTTTTTGAGTCGGTTTGGACATAATTTTATGATA